>CAYYOQ010000091.1:0-8079 GCA_964473235.1 uncultured Thermodesulfobacteriota bacterium
CGCTATTAAAAAGATAAAATCTTATATTTTCAATTCTTGGAGAAAAAAATGAAAAAAATCCCTTCCACACAAAAGGAAATTCTCAAAACCAGAGAAGCCGCTGATTTACTGAAGGTGACCACTCAGACTATAAAGAATTACATTTATTCGGGAAAATTGAAGGCACTCAAAACTCCTGGTGGTCATCATCGAATTCGCAGATCTGATCTGAAAGAAATAGGATTCTTAGAAGATCTCCCCGGTGACGAAGGCAAGCTGAGCAGAGAGGAGTTATATCAGCTCTACAGAGAGTTGCTTGATTCCTACGTCTCAACTGTTAAGGTAATTCTTAAAGCTCTTGACGCAAGAGACACAATAGCATCAGGTCATTCTCAAAGGGTTGCAGAATATTGTAAAAAGATTGCTGATAAAATAGGATTATCCATTGGAGAGAGAAGGAACTTAGAACTGGCTGCGCTTTTACACGATGTGGGTAAAGTAGGAATTAGCGAATATATCTTAGGGAAGCCAGGAAAATTAACCGATCAAGAACTTTTCATGATAAAGAAACACCCAGAGATTGGAGGACAGATTATAGAAAATGTGGAATTTTTGAAGTCCACTGTTCCCTCTATACTTCACCATCACGAAAGATTTGACGGCAAAGGCTACCCCAATGGTCTATCCGGGGAAAACATTCCTCTTCCGGCAAGAATCATCTCGGTAACTGAAACCTATGATTTTCTAACCTCTGATCTTTCTTATCGAAAAGCATTTAGTAAGGATCAGGCTTACGAAGAGTTGAAAAGGGCTTCGGGTACGCAATTCGATCCTGAAATTGTGAACGCTTTTATTGCAGTGAATTAAAGGGGAATCATTTCTCCACCATTTTAATAAATTCACCTTCAGTTAAGGTTTTTATTCCTAGTTTATTTGCTTTTTCCAGTTTTGATCCTGGAGAATCGCCGACCACGAGATAATTAGTTTTACTACTCACGCTTGAACTTACCATTCCTCCTCTGTTCTCAACTAATCTCTTGGCATCTTCCCTCGTATAGCCTTTAAGTTCTCCGGTAAATATAAAAGTCACACCTTCAAGGTCACCTTTTGCTCTTCGTGATGTTAAAAAACTTACTCCTGCCTCTTTTAATCTTTTAATAGTTTTCACATTAAACTCTTGTGCGAAAAACTGCACTATGCTCTGCGCTACTTGGGGACCAATTTCCTTCACCTGCTTTAAATCCTCTTCATTAGCTTTAATCAGCTTTTCTATACTTCCAAGGTTACTCATCAGTACCTGCGCAATATGCTCACCCACATGTCGTATTCCAAGCGCATAGACGAGTCGCTCCACACCAGCACTTTTGCTTTTCTGAATGGCGCTCACTATATTCTGTGCAGATTTCTCTGCCATCCGTTCCAACTCTGCTAACTCTTCCGCCGAGAGAAAATAGAGATCAGCTACATCTTTTACTACACCTTTCTCTACCAATTGGTTTACCAGCTTATCACCCAGCCCTTCTATATCCATGGCTCTCTTCGACGCAAAATGTATAATCGATTCCTTCAATTTAGCGGGGCAGGATAAACCCACACAACGACTCACTGCTTCATCATCTGACTTCGCTGCCGCAGAACCACACACGGGACACTTGCCAGGGATGATAAAGCGCTTTTCCCCACCCATTCTTTTGGACTCAACCACCTTTACTATTTCAGGGATCACATCTCCAGCCCTCTGCACCACTACCGTATCACCGATACGAATATCTTTCTTATCAATCTCATCCTGATTGTGGAGTGTTGCGCGGCTGACCTCAACCCCGCCTACCTTTACTGGCTCCATAACAGCCACTGGTGTGAGTGCACCAGTCCTGCCTACCTGCACGATAATATCCTTAATCTTTGTCGTCTCTTGATGAGCCTCAAACTTATATGCAACTGCCCACCGTGGACTTCGGGAAATAGTTCCCAAACGCTCTTGAAGTACTAGGTCGTTTACTTTGACCACTACACCATCAATCTCATAGTCCAACGTTTCCCTCTGCTTCTCGATTTCCCTGTAGCACTCTATTACTTGACTTATATCCTTACACCTGTATTTGATGGGGTTCACCTTGAGACCCCAGTGGGGTAAAGAAGACAATACCTCCCCGTGTGAAGTAAAACGTATACCAAAGACCTCCCCTATCCCATAGCAAAATATATCTAAAGGTCTCTCAGCAGTAATGCGGGGGTCTAACTGACGTAGAGAACCGGCAGCGGCGTTTCGAGGGTTGGCAAACAGCGTCTCCCCTAATGCTTCTCTCTTTTTGTTGAGTGATTTAAATTCCTTTTTCCCCAAAAACACCTCCCCCCTTACCTCAAGCTTATCGGGAATATTTATTGATTTTATTCTCAACAACTGTAGGGGAATCGATTTAACCGTCTTCAAGTTCAAGGTTACATCCTCTCCCACTGTTCCATCACCTCTTGTTGAACCAACCGAAAGTTTTCCATTTTCATACACCAGCTCAACCGCAACTCCATCAAGCTTTGGCTCTGCTAGATATTCCACATCACCTTGTATCTTAAGAAGTCTTTTTACCCTCTGATCAAACTCCCTTATTTCTTCCTCCTCAAAGCAATTTGACAAGCTCAGCATGGGCAGCGTATGCCGAACTGTTCTGAATTCTTTTAAGGGGGCAGCACCCACCCGCTGAGTAGGAGAATCTGGAGTTACTAATGCAGGATACTGCCTCTCTAGTTTCTCAAGCTCTCTCATCAAGCGATCATAGGCAGCATCAGAGATTTCGGGATCATCCACTACATAATAGCGGTAGCTGTGGTAATTGATTTTTTCGCGCAACCCGGCACTACGGGCTTCTATTTCTTTCATGCCTCTTCTTCTGTTCCTATGCCCAGTACTTTGCCAGCCTTAGTGCGTGAGCGAGAGCTAAACTCATCAGGTGAATGGTAGAAATTCTTCCCAGTCCTCCCTGGGTACAACTCAGCTCATCAAACTTCTTCACCTGATCCACCCTTGCGTAGGGTGAGCTAATCAGTACGGGGAGTGTATGCCAGCTATGGCTTTTTAAGGTCGCGGGAGTAGAGTGATCTCCGGTCACAATCAGTACATCTGGAGTAAGCTGGGTAATAGCTGGAATAATGCTATCGACCTCTTCAATAACTTTTACCTTGGCATTAAAATCTCCATCTTCTCCCCTGGAATCTGTCTGCTTGACATGAAAATAAAAGAAGTCATAGTGAACATAGTGCTTTCTAAGTGCATCAATCTCATCCTTAAGTGTTCCCAACCCCTCTATAATTGTCATACCCAGTAAACGAGCAATTCCCTTATACATAGGGTACGTAGCAATGGCTAAAGACTTTAGCTTAAACCTTTCTTGGATAGAGGGGTAGACTCTGTGACGAGCAAATCCCCTGAGGAGCACCGCGTTAGCTTTAGGCTCATCGGCAAGAATTGAGAAGCTTTGCTCAAGAAACTTCCTCACATAGGCTACGGTACTCTCTGACTGAGGATTGAGTGCCTGGGGAGGAAGCGGCGCTAGCCCCTCATGCTGCGGATCAGTATCAGCAATATCCCCCTCTCCCAGGTGATCGCCTCTGATCACCAGGACCGCCCGATGTTCCTTTACGGGTTTTACCAACACTTCAACGCCTTCTCCTAGAGAAATATGTTTCTCGAGCTTGGTACAAATCCGCTTATTCTCTTCACTACTAATCCTCCCCGCTCTCCGATCAATGATAATTCTTTCTTTATTAACCGTTGCGTAGTTTATTCGCGCGACAACATCCCTTGAGCTTAAAGGAAAATCTATGCCCGCTGCCTCTAAGATCCCTCTGCCTATGGTATTTTCAAAAGGGTCATATCCAAAGAGAGCAAAGTGAGAAGGACCGCTTCCCGGAGTAATCCCGGGGGCAATGGGGTCAAGAAGCCCACAAATAGAACACTCCGCCAGGGCATCAAGGTGAGGAGTCTTTGCAACCTGTAGTTCCGTACCACCTTTACCCTTCATGGGCAGACCACCAAGGCCATCCATAATGAGATAAATAATCTTGGTGTTATTTTCTACTACAAGTTCATCAATCTTAAAGGTTGACATTTACTCCTCCTTTTTAACCAATTACCATTCGTCAACATATTCACAGACAGACAACTACTCATCCTCCCACCCATACTCACCGATGAGAGGGACAAATACACACATAGTATTTTCTTCCTTGCTATATTTCCCCTTTCTCTTTATACATCTATAAAGTCGCTGAGAAAATCGAGTACCCACTGGTATTACGAGTCTTCCACCCTCTCGTAGCTGCTGTTCCAAGGTTTCTGGCACTACCGGCGCACCCGCAGTAACAATAATTCCATCAAAGAAAGCCTCCTCAGGCCATCCCTTAGTCCCATCACCAATCCTGATATGAAATCTGTCGTAGCCCAACTCCACTAATTTTTTCTTTGCCCTTTCTGCGAGGAGAGAAATCCTCTCAATAGTATAGAGCTCTCGTGCCAGTTCCATGAGAATTGCTGACTGGTATCCCGAACCTGTCCCTACTTCTAAAACCTTTTCATCACCCCGTAACTCCAAACGTTCCGTCATAAGTGCCACCATATAGGGCTGAGATATGGTTTGTCCTTCACCTATGGGGAGAGGTCCGTCGTGGTAGGCTGAGCTCCTGCTATCCTGAGGCACAAAGTGGTGCCGGGGAACCTTACTCATTGCCTGAAGTACTCTCTTATCCTTGATCCCCCTGCTTTTGAGCTGACTCTCTACCATCAAAAGCCGTTTTATTTCAAACTCACCTTCCCCTTTGTTGATACCATTTCCCTGTGTCGTTTCCTCCATCGTCTGCAACATCCTATTCGTAGTACCAATGCTATAAATTGTAGAACACCTTTTTCCCCAGAAAGCGACCGTCCTGCCCTAATGCTTCCTCTATGCGTAACAGCTGATTATATTTAGCAATGCGGTCAGTCCTTGAAGCAGACCCTGTTTTTATCTGACCGGTGTTACAGGCCACTACCAAATCAGCTATGGTGGTATCTTCCGTCTCACCAGAGCGATGAGATACCACCGCAGTGTAGTTAGCTTTAGTCGCCATCGCTATCGTGTCCAAAGTCTCCGTTACCGTTCCTATCTGATTGAGCTTAATTAAAATAGAATTAGCTATGTGTGCTTCAATACCTTTCTTGAGAATTTCAGGATTGGTTACGAAGATATCATCCCCCACAATCTGAATCTTTGACCCTAGCGTAGCAGTTAAACGCCTCCACCCATCCCAATCATTCTCATCAAGCCCATCTTCAATTGAAACAACCGGGTACTTTTTGACTAGGCCTGCATAGAACTCAATCATCTCATCTGAAGTTTTTTTCGGCTTTGCCTCGGCAGCCATAGTATACATACCATCCTGGTAGAATGAGCTCGCGGCAGCGTCTATCGCCAAGCACACCTCTTCCCCTGGTCGGTAACCTGCCTTTTCAATCGCCTGGATAATGAGGTCCATCGCCTCAGCATTGGAACCAAGGTTAGGAGCAAAGCCACCCTCATCTCCTACCGCCGTATTATAGCCTTTTGATTTAAGAACATTTTTTAAATTATGAAATACCTCCGCTCCCATCCGCAAGGCATGGGCAAAGGTGGTTGCGCCCAAAGGCATGATCATAAACTCTTGAATATCAACATTATTATCGGCATGAGCCCCCCCATTGAGGATATTCATCATAGGCACGGGGAGCACATGAGCATTCACTCCCCCCAGATATCTATAAAGCGGAATATCCACCTCTAGGGCGGTTGCCTTGGCAACAGCTAATGATACTCCCAATATTGCATTCGCTCCCAGTGTGGCCTTATTCTTAGTTCCATCAAGCTCTATCATTTTATAATCGATAGCACGTTGTTCTAAACTTTCCATTCCTATAATTTCACGTTGTATTCTATTGTCGACGTTTTCCACCGCTTTAGTCACACCTTTTCCCAAAAAGTATTTCTTATCTCCATCTCTAAGCTCAATCGCTTCCTTCTCACCCGTAGATGCTCCCGATGGCACCTGAGCACAGCCCAGCGCACCGCTCTCCAGCACCACTTCCACCTCTATTGTAGGATTCCCCCGAGAATCAAGTATCTGCCTTCCATGCACTCTCACTACTTTACTCATACCAGTCCTCCTTTTTTTAATCTTACCATAGCTTCAAATTTATTTGATGAATTTTACTCAAAGAATCTTTATTGACATGCAGTTAAGAAAAAATTTAAACCGTATCGGCAGGTAAAAGAACTCACCTAGGAGTAGATAGCATGTTTATGGTTCTGGCGAGGTAGGTAAAGCTCTATACGTCACTATCTTCACTCGTATAAAATACCCATATAAGTTTTTTTCTGATGAAAGTATGGTGTCCGTCTTGCTATCACTCCCTCTCTAACGTTATCACCACAAATTGCGAGGTTTTCCCCCTCTTGATCCACAGGAGAATCTTCTCTCCCTTCTTCGCTGCCTGAACTGCCCGTTGGTACTCATCCAGACTCTCCACCGGCTTTCGATTCACCTCTATGATTACATCTCCCTCCCTTATTCCCGCTCGATCCGCAGGCCCTCCATCCTCTACATAGGTTACTACGACCCCCTTTGTCTCCTCTAATCCATACCTCCTCGCCAGCTCGCGCGTGAGCTCTTCAACCTCCATTCCTAATACTTCTCCTCCCGCCTCTTCTGCCACCGCATAACTCTTCTCCTCCTTTAACTCCCCTACTACCACCTTCTTGGAAATCGTCTTGCCCTCATGCAACAGCTCCAAATCAACTTCTCTCCCCACCGCAGTCTGTGCCACCACCAGAGGTAATTCATTCATTTCCCGTATTTCTCTCCCATTAAACTTAAGAATAATATCTCCCTTCCTGATCCCTGCTTTCTCTGCAGGTCCTCCTCCCTCTATATCTGCAACCAGCGCTCCCTTCCCCTGTTCAAGTCCAAACGACTCTGCAAGCTCAGGTGTTACCGTCTGTACCATCACCCCTAACCACCCCCTCACTACCCTCCCCTTCTCTTTCAATTGCTCTACCACGCCCCGCGCTAAATTAATCGGTATCGCAAACCCTATTCCTATGTTCCCTCCACTCGGTGAAAAGATTGCAGAGTTCACTCCGACAACCTCTCCCCTCGTATTAAAAAGCGGACCTCCGCTATTACCCTGATTGATTGCCGCATCCGTTTGTATAAAATCTTCATAGGGACCAATCCCCAGCTTCCGCCACTTTGCACTTACTATCCCCACCGTGACCGTTTGATCCAACCCAAAGGGATTCCCGATTGCCATTACCCATTCGCCCACCTTCAACTCATCTGAATTACCTAGTTGCACTACTGGCAATCCTTTTGAAGGTTCTATCTTGATCAACGCCACATCTGTCTTTGCATCCCTCCCGATGATCTTCGCATCAAACTCATCTTTATCCGACAACCTCACCTTGATTACATCCGCACCCTCAATCACATGGTTATTGGTAATAATGTAACCTTCCTTATCTATTATAAACCCTGAGCCCAGACTTCTCAGGGTATAATCCCTCTGAGGAATCTGCCCTCCAAAAAACCTCTCAAAAAAATCATCTCCGAAAAAGTATCTGAAGGGATCATCCTCCCCGTAGGGTTGCGTCATCGGCTGCCCTCTGCGCTTCACTACCTTGGTGGTACTGATGTTAACGGTCACCGGCATTAGCTTTTCTGAGAGCTTCACAAATATCTGAGAATCTATTAAAGGACTGGCGTTACTTCCCTCAGCTCCCTCACTTACCTCTTTATCGGTTGCCCTTATGATAGGGGTGATTTTGAGGCTTGAGGAGATGATAATACCCACCATAAAAGAAAACAGTGCTATTCCTATCACCAAGGGGATAATAAGTTTTTGTTTTTTCCCTTTCATCTTTTTCTCTTCCTTTCTCTCTAAAAATAAGCCGCTAACTATTTAATTTTTTTACAATATAAACATCTCAATGTCAACTCTAATTATTTACAGGTATTTTTTATAATTTTAAAAATTAAAAGTTGATAGCGTCGTAAAAAGTCCTGACAGGTGTCATTGCGAGGAGCGAAGCGACG
>CAYYOQ010000092.1:0-8012 GCA_964473235.1 uncultured Thermodesulfobacteriota bacterium
CCCATAATTATATCAGATAGTGTATCTACTTGAGTCAAGCGGATACCCCAATAAACCAATTTCGGTACCTTGCTTTTTTATGAGCTATTGTGTAATAGTTAGATGCTCTCTGCTCTTATCTAGTGCTCACAATAAAAATTTTTCATTTAGCACACTCTTAACTTGACAGGGGATAGCAATCGAAAATGATCGCAGGGTACGCCCGAGTTATAACTCGATACCCCCAAAATTCCAAATTCCAAGCACAAAATCCCACACGATTCCAAAATAAACATACAAACGTTTTTAGTAATTCTAATTTAAGTTCGCATTTTTCTGTTGAAAAACTAAAATTTGTGGGATAACTTATAGAAACAGTAAGGAAGGATCTAATGCCCATGAAAGTAAAACTGGCTTCTCTTATCACTCTCCTTTTCTTAGTTTCCCCCTGCCGTCTGTTTTCAGGGTCCAGGCAGGTTCAGGTAATTACCATTGATGGCGTCATCAATCCAGTGGTGGCAGAGTTTATCATCAAAGCCATCAAGAGCTCCGTCTCTGAGAACGCAGAGTGTCTGATCATCCAGATGGATACCCCCGGGGGACTGGATTTGTCCATGCGCTCCATCATCAAAGAGATGATGAACGCTGATATTCCTGTGGTAGTCTATGTGAGCCCCAGCGGTTCCCGTGCTGCCTCGGCGGGTGCCATCATTACCCTTGCTGCTCACCTTGCCGCCATGGCGCCAGGCACTAACATCGGCGCTGCACACCCCGTGGCGCTGGGCGGAGGTAAGATGGAAGATGAGATGGCTGCGAAGGTAGAAAACGACGCCGCTGCCTACGTGGAGAGTATCGCCACCAAGAGAAATAGAAATAAAGAGTGGGCGATTAAAGCGGTGCGGGAGAGTGTTTCTATTACCGAGAAAGAAGCCCTCAAGATAAAGGTCATTGACCTGATTGCCTCTGATCTCACTGACCTGCTCACCCAGATTGATGGCCACAAGGTGAGCACCGCACTGGGTGACAAAACCCTCTTTACTAAAAACGCCGCTACCACGCGAATCGAAATGGGCTTAAGGGAAAAGATCCTCGATACCTTGAGCAATCCTAACATCGCCTATATCCTGATGATGGCAGGTCTTCTTGGTCTCTACTTTGAGCTCTCCAACCCCGGGGCAATCTTTCCCGGGATCGTCGGCGGAATCAGTTTAATCCTGGCATTCTTTGCTTTTCAAACCTTACCTGTCAACTATGCAGGAATTCTTCTCATCCTTCTGGCAGTTATCCTCTTCATCCTGGAAATCAAGGTAACGAGCTTCGGCATGCTCTCAGTGGGCGGCATTATCGCCCTGACCCTGGGCTCGCTCATGCTCTTTGATTCGCCGGCATCTTTCTTAAGAGTTTCCCTTGATACCATCATTCCGGTGGTGGCGGTTACTTCAGGCCTGCTCATCCTGGCAGTCTCACTTGCCATCAAAGCCCAGCGAAGAAAACCCACTACCGGGAAAGAGGGACTACTAGGTGAAATAGGGGTAGCTAAATCCACCATTGACCCTCAGGGAAAGGTATTCATCCACGGTGAATACTGGGATGCAACCAGTGACGAGCCCATCCCTCAGGGAACACGGGTCAAGGTAATAGAGGTCAACCATAGTGTAATAAAAGTTAAAAAAGCATAATTAAAAGCCTTAAAAGGAGGACGCCATGCTTTCGATTCTGGTTGCTGTCTTCATCATCTTTTTTATCGTAACTCAGGCAATAAAAATTCTTAATGAATACGAGAGGGGAGTTGTCTTCCGGCTGGGAAGGTTAATTCCCAACAAAGGACCTGGTATCATTTTCATTATCCCTTTTGTAGATCGGCTTTTGAAAGTAAGCCTGCGGATGATAACTCTGGAGGTCCCTCCTCAGGATGTCATTACCAAAGACAACGTATCCATCAAGGTCAATGCGGTGGTGTACTATCGGGTGATGGATCCGAATAAGGCGGTGGTAGAAGTTGAAAACTACGCCTATGCCACCTCCCAGTTGTCTCAGACTACCTTGAGGAGTGTCTGCGGACAGGCAGAGCTCGATGAACTGCTCGCAGAGAGGGAAAAAATCAGCCTCCATTTGCAGGAAATACTGGATAAGGATACAGACCCCTGGGGAATCAAGGTTTCCAAGGTGGAGATAAAGCACATTGATTTGCCGCCAGAGATGCAGCGGGCAATGGCGAAACAGGCTGAGGCGGAAAGGGAGCGAAGGGCAAAAATCATCCATGCTGATGGCGAGTACCAGGCATCACAGAAGCTCTCAGAGGCAGCTACTATCATTTCCAAAGACACCACTGCCCTGCAGCTGCGCTACCTGCAGACACTCTCTGAAATAGCAACTGAAAAGAATTCTACTACCCTCTTTCCTATACCGATAAACCTCTTTAAACCATTTTTCAAGCAATCCCCCTCATCGGGGAAGGAGTAGGAGGGATTCATTCCAAAGGCAGCACTTCAACTCCTTGAGGAGGAAACAGGGTAAACTCGGCGGGATCAATCTCTAAAGGGAATTCTAACTTCTTGTAGCTCACCTTCACCTTGGTCTTATCACGGGGCACACGGATACTTATCTCTCGGGGAAAGAGCATCTCTCCCACCTTTTCATATCCTCCATAGGTAGTAATAAGAATCACCCCTTTCCCCCGCTCAGAGGTTTCACTCTCCACTACCCTTTGCTCCGAAAGGCTGACTTTAAGCTCCTGCCTTACCCTTCCATCTTTCGTAGTGAGCTTCAGTACGCACCACTCACCCTTCACCCGATATCCTACCTGTTCAGGATCATAGTCAATGAGGGGTGTACCACCCAGGATAATGGACACCATTTCTTCCACACTCTTGAGTGTCACTGGAACGAGGAGGGAGAGATTTTTGGGTGAGGCAGGTCCATGGTAAAATCTATTTTCAGCAGGAGAGAGAAGAGAAAGTTCCTGCCCATCAGTAACCACAAAAAATTCCGGATGGCCTAAAGGACTTAACGTTTCTAATCGCACCTCGTGGGGCCTCTGTACGATAATAATTTCCTTGGTGGAGAATTTTTTCTCAGGTGATTCTATCTTCACCTTGGCAATCCCCCTCATCGCGTTCGGGACACCTTGTGCCTCTCTCAACTGCCGTAACAGTTCTTCAGGGGTGCAGGTAGGAGGAAGATACGGTGGGGGTGAAGGGGTGAGGTATGCACAGCAAGGAATAATAAAAAGAAACGTGCAAGAAATAAATAGGCGAATGAGCGCTGTCTTCAAGCGGATAAGCTTTTTTTGAGTTAGATAATTACTCTTTCACACTGCTACGGAGGGCCTCCATCTTCTGTTTCAGTGTCTCCCGTGAGGGATCCAGCTGCAAGGCCCTCTCATATATTTCTAACGCCTTCTCCCTCGCATTACTCTTCAAGTAGGCATCACCCAGGTGCTCCAGGATAGTGGCATCCCCGGGAGAATACTCCATCGCTTTCTCTAAGTGTTTAATAGCCTTTTTATACTCACCCTTTTTAAAATACACCCACCCCAGGCTGTCAATAACATAACCATCCTGTGGTTTGAGCTGCAGGGCCTTCTTAATCATGGCTTCCGCCTCATCCAGTTTGATCCCCTGGTCTGCATAGGTGTATCCGATATAGTTGAGTGCATCAGCATTTTCCGGATTGATCTGCAGCACCTTCTGCATCTGGGTAATGCTCTCCTCCGGTTTCACCGCCTTCTCATAGAGCACGCCCAGCAGGAAGTACACATCCTCACTTTCTTGGTTGAGCACTAAGGCCTTTCGTAACACGGCAATCCCTTCCTCGTACCGTTTCGCCTTCTCCAAGAGGGACGCCAGAAACCGGTAGAGAATGACGTCATCACTCTTTACCTTGAGCGTTTCCTCAATAAGCTCGATAGCCTTATCCACCTGGTTCTGCCGCTCATGAATATAGCCCATGTGGATACGGGCCTCGGTAAACACCGATGACTCACGCGGAATCTTTTCAAGCTCAGCCAGGCTTCGCTTCAGTTCTCCCTTCTCCTCGTACATCAGCGCAAGATAGTAGCGGGCCTTGTCATTGACCGGATCACGGGCAAGAATGGTGGTAAACTCCCTCATTGCTTCATCATACTTCTTTTGTTCGAGGAAAATAAGCCCCATTCGCAACCTCACCTGATCGGTATTGTCCACCAGATTCTCCAGTTGCTTGTACTGAATGAGCGCTTCCTCCAGCTTATCCTCGCTGATGTAAAGTCGGCCTAAACTACTCCGTGCGCCTATGTGGGAGGGATAAAAGCTTAAAATCTTCTTGTAGGTCTCAATTGCCTTTCCCGCATCCTTTTGCATCTCATAAAAAACAGCGAGCTCCATTAATAAAGACTCGTTTCGCGGGTCCAATTCCAGCGCCTTGAGATAGGCCTTTTCTGCCTTTTTATACTCCTTTTCCTGGCTGTAGAGCCTTCCCATATAAAAATAGGGAGTGGGAGAGTGAGGTTTTATCTTGACATACTCATTTAAATTTTGCTTCGCTTTTTCATAGTCCTTAAGTTCACAATATAATGAGTTGAGGTAAATATATGCCTCCTCATACTCTGGATTGAGTGTGAGCATAGCCTTATACTCTTCTATGGCTGCCGCCTTATCATTTACCGTGGTGTAAATAGCAGCAAGGAGGAGGTGGGCATCGAGGTTTCGCGGATCTTTCTTGATGATTTCCACACACTCCTGCTTTGCTTCATCATACCTCGCCGCCTCCACCAAGAGGGTAGTCAGATCAAATCTGAGTATGAGTGAATCAGGATCAAGAGTGGTAGCGATTTTATAATGCTTAATTGCCTCTTCAATGTAGCCCTCAGAGCGAAAGTACTGAGCCATGAGGTAGTTGTAGTAGAGCAAGGGATCAGCCACCCCCGGTGAGGTCACTGCCTTCTGAGTGTGAGCAGGGGTAGGAGAGGAGGACTGCTCTACCTGCTTCGGAACACTGGCACAGGAGGCAATGAAGAACACACAAATGAAGAGTACGACAGTGATTATCCTGTTCATGGGTTACCTTCCATCATACGGTATGATGTTATTATTACCATATATACACTCATTACGCAACTGCGGAGATCACCATCTGACCACCCCTAGAGTGATTCTTCCAGTGAGAGCGTGGTGACCTCACCGAACTCACTGAGCGGTCTATCAAAACGCCCACCTTTCCCCACCACTAGGATAACCATCCGATCCGGGTGGAGATACTTTTCTGCCACCCCCTGGACCTCTTCTGGTGTCACTGCTGCTATTCTCTGTCGGTAGGTTTCTAAAAACCCTTGAGGTAATTTATCGTAGGCAAACGCTATTTTTCTGCTTACTATCTGGGCGGCAGAGGAAAACTCAAAAATAAAATTATTGGTGATACTGCTCTTCGCCCACGAGAGCTCTTCTTGGGTAATCCCCTCTTTTCGCACCTCCTCCATCATTTTCAGCATCAACCCGACACACTCAGCCGTAGATTCAGATTTAGTAAAGCAGTACGCTCCGAAGATACCAAAGTCTACCTCTGCTTGATACACACTTCCCACACTGTAGGCTAACCCCCGGCGAGAACGAATCTCGGACATCAGGCGAGAGTTGAATCCACCCCCGCCTACAATAAAGTTCAACACCTCCAGGGCAAAAAAATCAGGATGAGATTTGCCAATGGAGAGAGATCCCATCACGATGGTAGACTGTGGCAAATCTCTCTCTACATAATTCACACTTCTCTCCTCTCTGGCGGTGGGAAGCGGGACCTGGGGCAGGATGGGCTCTGGTACCTCCCCTTTACTGAATACCTGCTCAAGCTTCGCGATAACCTCATCTCTAGTGAAATCCCCCGATACCCCCAGAATAATGTTACCAGGATGAAAGTAGTACTTATGAAATGCCACCAAGTCTTTGCGCCTGATGGCAGCAATGGTCTTCAAGGTGGCAACCCGCCCCCTGGGGTTATCAGGAAAGAGTAACTTTCTAAACTTCCGGAAGGCAATACTCTGGGGATTGTCATTCCTGCGCCTTATCTCCTCCTCTTTCTGCTTCTTCGCCAGGTCTACCTTGTCCTGGGCAAACCGGGGATACATGAGCACCTCCGCAAAAAACTTAAGCCCCAGATCTACATCCTTCTTTAATACTGAAAGCCCTGCGGTGCCCTCCTCCCACCCAATACTGGTTTCAACCTCGCCGGCAATAGATTCTAATCTCTGATTGATCTCATCTCCCGACATGGACCTGGTACCGCCGGTTCTCATCACTACTCCGGTTAACTCTGCAAGCCCTACCTTATTATCCGGCTCATAGATGGCCCCCGTCCGTATCAGCGCATAGAGATTAACGAGGGGTAATTCATGGTCTTCGAGCAAGTACACCACCATCCCATTGGAGAGGGTAACCGTCTCTGCCTGGGGAAAGGTACCTTCCAAGGGCTTAAAGACTAATTCCTGGGGTGAAGGCAGCATTGAGGGGATACAGGAGGTGAGCAGTAACACTATCAATAGTAAAAGCCACCTACCCGGACCGCCTGCACTCCCCTTCGTCACCTTAAACCGCATGCTCCCCCCACTCATGGTTCATGTTCCTCTTTCACCAGTGTGGCAACCGTCCTGTTTTCCTTGTTGAGGTACTTTCGAGCCACCGCCATAACATCCTCAGCACTAATGCGCTCCACCACCTTAAGGTGTTCCTCCAGGTATCTCCAGTCTCCCGCAACCACCTGGAAGTAAGAGAGCTGGCTGGCAAGCCCTGCATTGGAAGCAAGTGATCTGATAAAATCGGCTTCGAGCTGATTTTTGACCTTGGTAAGTTCGGAGGCATCCACCGCTTCTCTTTTCAGTCTCTCAATCTCCCTATCAATTTCTTGCTCAAGTTCTTTACAGGTATGAGGGTTTCTGGGAATTGCTGAGATCACAAAGAGATTGGGATACCTGCTTCCCGGTATCCCATTGGCAGTACTCACCTCCACTGCAAGCTTATTCCCCTCAACCAAGGTCTTATACAACCGGGATGTTCTGCCGTGAGATAAGAGCAGGTCAATTACATCAAACACATAATCATCGAAATGGGGAAGGGTAGGCTTGTGGTATCCTATAAGCACCTTGGGATTTGCCTCAAATACCACCTCTACCCTTCTCTCACCCGACTGGATCGGTTCTTCGCTTTTAGTTCTCGCAGGTATCTTCTGAGGGGAGATCTTCCCGAAGTATTTCTTAATCATAGTCATCACTTCTTCAGGTACCACATCACCCACCACTGCCACCACTGCATTGTTGGGACAGTAATAGGATCGAAAGAAATGTTCCACCTTCTTTCTGGTGAGAAACATAAGGTCAGTATCCCACCCGACAATAGGTCTGCCATAGGGGTGTGCCACGAAGGTCATAGTGAGAAAGTTTTCCATCAGTTTCCCATCGGGATCGGTTTCCTCTCGCTGACGTCTCTCTTCCCTCACCACCTCTTTCTCCGAGTAAAACTCCCTCAACACCGGATGGGACATCCTGTCTGATTCAATCCGTGCCCAGAGCTCTATGCGATTGGCAGGAAGATTTACCTGATAGGTGGTGAGATCGTATCCTGTGGACGCATTTAAGCCATCCGCCCCATTTTGCCCATAGAGCAAACTAATTTCATCCTTCACCACCCACTTCTGGTGTTCCTTTTGTAATGTCTCCAACTGCGCTCTCCATTCCGCAATCTTCCGTTCATCAGCGCTCTTCTCCTTCTTCATCTCCCCGTCAATCCGCCCCGCTAAGAGATCAATCTCCTCTAAAACCTTTTTCTCCTCTCGGTAGTTGGTTGTGCCCAGGGTTTCAGTGCCCTTAAACAACATGTGTTCAAGCAGGTGGGCGGTGCCTGTCTCACCACCAGGTTCATCCACAGCACCGACGTCGAATCTCATATAAAAAGAAACTACCGGTGCATAGTGTCTCTCTAAAATCAAAACCTTCATCCCATTATCAAGGCAACACTCTTTCACCTGCCCCTTTAAACTCGTTCCCCAGGCGAGCGCGGGGAAAACCACTA
>CAYYOQ010000093.1:0-7999 GCA_964473235.1 uncultured Thermodesulfobacteriota bacterium
ATCTTTAAGTCTCTAATAAAGCAGAACCGAAAACCTTAATTATTGAACACGCTCGTATTGTATGTGCTTATCTATTCAGAGAATGAAACCATACCGAAGATGGATGATACTGTCAAGGCAACGGGGATGACGCTCTTCAGTACCCCGCAGCGGGCTTAGATTAATTTATTTACCAGTAAGAAAAGATGGTGATAAGTGTAAAGTATGCTGTTAGAATACTCCATTATGTTATGAAACGCACATTGTGTGCAACAGGAATAATACCCCAAGGAGGACCCTATGACCGCAATGAAAGAAAAGCTAACCCAGGAACAACTCTATGATGAAATTGTTGAGTATCTTGAAATAAATAACATCTGCACACTTGCATTCGCCTATAACAATGTGCCCAGGGCAACTCCGGTTGAATATCGCAATGAGGGAACAACTCTCTATGTGGTATCAGAGGGCATGAGTCATCAATTTTATGAAGCAGGACAGAAGAACAAGGTGGTGGAGTGGAAGAAGATGTTTATCGAGAGGAACCCGCGCTGTAGTGTGGGCCTTATTTCACCCTACTTCGGTTATAAATCAACGCGAGGTCTTCGGATCTGGGGCCGAGCACAAGTCTTTCATAAAGGTGATAAAGAATGGGAGAAGGGTTGTAAACTGTTGAAGGTCGAAAGAAACCTGCCTGATTTTAATCAAACAGCAATTCCGGACTTTCTCATCATTCTCAAAATTGTTCCTGAAATGATGCAATATTTCAATATGGTTAAAGGAATAAAGCGCGCCCTATGGATAGCTCCTGGTGTAGACCCTGACTCATGGAACTGTCCCTGGGAAGGTTGAGGGGAATGTAGTCCGCAGTCCACAGTTTGCAGAAGACCAATAAGTGCAGAGTATTAAATAATGAGTGCTGAGTAAAAAGTTGAGCGTTGCGGGTTACAGGCAAAATGTAAAAGGTTAAGGTACTATTATGAGAAGTGCCTTTTCACCCAAAGCAGGGTGGAGAAGAGAAGGTGGCGTGGGGATTATTGCCTTATGAGCACCCGTGGGTTTACCAAATGTTTATCGAAGCCTAATGCTCTGTAACTCTTACCTTGCGCGAGTAGTATCAATTGACTTAAATAGACAATGGGAAGATCAAAGCGCTTTATATTCTTCTGCGTAAGTCCCAATTGTCTCATGTCAAGATTTGACTGGCAGAGCGGGCATACTACTACCACCGCATCTGCACCCACTGCTTTTGCGGCGGTTAGTATTTCACCAACGAGGCGAAGGACTGTATCAGTTTTGGTGATAGAAAAACTTGCACCGCAACACTCGGTTTTGTGAGACCAGTCCAGTGCGTGGGCTCCCAATGCGTTTATAATCTCATCCATCATAGTAGGATTTTCTTTATCCTCAATCTCAATCCCTTTTAACCTGGTCAGACACCCGTAGTAGGAAACTAGTTTGAATCCCTCAAGTGGTTTTACCAGGGTTTCTTTTAATTTAGTTAGTCCTATATCCTTATAGATAAAATCAACGAGGTGTCTCAAAGTAATAGTAGGTGTATGTTGATTGTCAACAATCTCATGGAGACGCTTTTTGTAGGTTCCGCCCTCTGTTACCTCTTTCTGCGCTAGCAGCAGGTGGCTGTGGCATGCGGGGCAGGGAGAGAGAATGGAGGAGAGATGCTGAGCGCTAGCCCTGATCAGATTTCTCAAAGGGAGGGCCAAAGAGAGTTCCTCACTTACTGCAGCAGCAGGGGTTGCACCACAGCAGTTCCAGTCTTCAATTTCAATGAGCTCTATTCCACAGCTCTGAGCAAGAAGCTTTACCGAGAGGTCATATTCTTTTGCAGTGCTTTTAAGCGAACAGCCTGGGAAATATCCAATCTGCATACACGCTTCTCAAGAGATTTTAGGTAAATGGTTTGCTTTTATGAAAAATCCTTTTTATCTCACCTAGCCTTTTTATCTTATGGGGAATGAGTGCTAATTTCCCTTTGAGGATCATGGTGGGTCCAAAGCTCGCATCTTTTAAAGGTTGGCCTGTTGAGAGGTTAAATCTAGTGACCATCCCCAGTTCATAGACCCTCCCGTGATCACTGATAGAATCAAGAAAGATCTGGTTGAAATGAGATATCTTCGTATCGGCAGGAGGATAGCCCTTTTCCAGGGTGAGCTTTCGAAGCGTGTTCATTACCTCTGCAATATCAATCTCATGGGGACACCTGAGTGAGCAGGTCTGGCAGCTGGCACAAAACCAGAAGGTATTGGAAGTCAAGACCTTTTCTTCCTGGTTGAGGCGAATGAGTTCCATAATCTGGTTGGGGATGTATTCCATATCAACTGCGACAGGGCACCCGGAAGAACACTTGCCACACTGGATGCACTTCCCCACATCCTCACCACTACGTTTGATGATGAGATTGCGAAATGTGTGGACCTTTTCTTGGGTGGAGAGTACGATCATAATTAACTACCCCCTATACTGGTTTCAGGGCTGATGTAATTTGAGAGTAGAGCTGCTCATCGGTGAATCCTTTCACCTCAATGGCCCGCACCCGGCAGGTAGAGCAGCAATTGCCACATCCCCGGCAGAGCGATTCGATCACATGAGCGAGTACTTTGCCATTGATGGGTTTTTCCTCTATGGCATGGTAGGGACATGCCTCAATGCAGTTGAGGCACCCGGTACAGCGAGTTTCATCCACGCAGGCAATCTTAGGCTCAATAATCATCTCCTCCTGAGAGAGGATGCTGCATACCCCTACGGCGGCTGCACCACTCATGGCGACCGTGTCGGGGATGTCTTTGGGGAACTGACAGCTTCCGGTTAAGAAAATCCCCTTGGTCACACTGGCAACCGGTTCCAGCTTGGGGTGAACCTCGGTGAAGAAGCCAAACTGATCACCGGGGATGTTTAATTTCTGAGCGAACTGTTTGGCGTCAGGTTGAGCCACCATGGCGGAAGCCAGCACCACCAGGTCTGCCTCGATCTTGACCGGCTCTCCCAGCAGGGTGTCAGAACCACACACCACTAGTTTATCTGCCTGCTGATAGATTTTAGAGACTCTTCCCCGGATATACACTGCCCCTGATTCTTCCTGAACCCGGTTAACAAACTCTTCATAGTTTTTTCCGGGTGAGCGGATGTCGATATAGAACACATAGGATTGGCTTTCCGGAAAATGGTCTTTTAAGAGTAAGGCATGCTTAGCGGTGTACATACAACACACCCGTGAGCAGTAGGGCATCCCTTTAAGGGGATCGCGTGAACCCACGCACTGGACAAAGACAATCGTCTTTGGCTCCTTCCCATCGGAAGGTCTTACCACCTTTCCACCGGTAGGGCCTGAGGTATCGAGCATCCGTTCTATATGAAGGCCGGTAACAATATCCTTAATCTTTCCTGCTCCGTATTCTCCATACACGGTCCAGTCAAAGGTGGAGAATCCGGTAGCAACTACCATCGCGCCAAACTTCTGGATGACTAGTTCATCCTTCTGCTCGTAGTCAATGGCACCAGTGGGACACGCCTTGGCACAGGCCTGACATTTGCCCTTGGTGAAATAAATACAATGTTCTCTATCGATCACCGGCACATTGGGAACGGCCTGGGTGAAGGGGGTATAGATAGCTTTGCGGTTTCCCAGTCCCAGATCAAATTCATTGGGGATCTTACGGGGACATTTTTGTTGACACTCTCCACAGCCAGTGCACTTGCTCATATCCACCGAGCGTGCCTTCTTGCGGATGGTGACCTCAAAATTTCCCACAAAGCCTTTCACTTCCTCTATCTCGGCATAGGTATAGAGGGTGATGTTTTCGTCTTGGGATGACTCCGTCATCCGAGGGGTGAGTATTCAGGCGGAGCAGTCTAAGGTGGGAAAGGTTTTCTCTAGTTGAGCCATGCGGCCCCCGATGCTAGGAGTCCTTTCCACTAAGGCTACGGGATAGCCTGCCTTACTTATATTCAACGCAGCCTGGATGCCGGCAATGCCTCCCCCAATCACCAATGCCCTCTTTTCAACCGGCATCTTCATGGGAGTTAAAGGCACTAGGCGCCTGGCCTTGGCGATCGCCATCCTGGTTAAGTCGAGTGCCTTTTCGGTTGCCTTTACCTTATCCTCATGTACCCAGCTACACTGCTCTCTGATATTAGCCATTTCGAATTGGTAGGGGTTGAGACCGGCTTTACCGACACACTTCATGAAGGTTGCTTCATGCATGCGAGGAGAGCAGGAGGCAACTACCACTTTATCAAGGTGGTGTTCTTTGATTGCTTCTTGGATAGCGGTCTGGCCCAACTCCGAGCAGCTGTACTTAAGCTCTTGTGCCATGATGACGTCTGGAATGTCTTTTACCTTTTCTACCACCTTGGCGACATCTACCACCCCGGCAATGTTGGTACCACAGTCACAGACAAACACGCCCACGCGAGCCATTAGCTATAACCCCGTAAATATGTTAATCCGAAATCCGAATATCGAAATTCGAAACAAATCCTAATGATCAAAATTCAAATGACCAAAAAGTTTTTAATTTTGAACATTGGAATTTTGAATTTAGGATTTAGTGCTTCGGATTTAGAGTTTGTGGTTAGCATCATTTATGCCTTTTCTATCCTCACCGCGCATACCTTAAGCTCGGGTATCTTGGCAGTTGGATCAAAGGCAGTATTAGTGAGGATGTTGGCTGCTGCCTCGGCAAAGTGGAAGGGAATGAATACTACCTTCTCCCCTACCCGTTTGGTGATCGCAACCTTAGTTTCTATAGCACCTCTTCGGGAAATAACTTTCACCTTATGGTCATGTTTTATTCCCAGTTTTTTTGCATCCTCTGGATGCATCTCCACATACCCTTCTTCCATCTCGTGGTGGAGAGAGGGTGAATTTCTGGTCATGGTGCCGGTGTGATAGTGGACAAAGGTCCTGCCGGTAGTGAGCTGAAAGGGATACTCCGCATCGCTCACTTCAGCGGGTGGTTTGTAGGTGATGGGGTGAAAAAGACCCTTTCCCCTAGTGAATGTATCCTTGTGGAGAAATGTGGTTCCTGGATGATCTCTGGTGGGACAAGGCCACTGCAATCCCTCTTTCTCTAATCGATCGTAGAAGATACCGCCATAACTGGGGGTGAGTTTAGCGATCTCTTCTTGAATCTCTGAGGGGTAGTGATACTCCATGGAGTATCCCACTCCTTTGGCTATATCGCAAAGGATCTGCCAGTCAGGCCGGGCATCCCCGTGAGGCTCAATTGCCTTGCGGATCCGCTGTACCCTTCTTTCGGTGTTGGTAAAGGTGCCATCCTTTTCTGCAAAACTGACGCCTGGTAATACTACCTCAGCCAGTTTACCAGTTTCAGTCAGGAAGATATCGATTACCACCAGGAAGTCAAGGGCTTTAAGCGCATCCTCCACATGGTGGAGGTCAGGGTCACTCACCATGGGGTTTTCCCCCAGAATAATCATCCCCTTTAATTTCCCCGCTAAGGCAGCATCAAACATATCGGTGAGGGTGATCCCTGGCTGTCGGGAGAGTGTGGCTCCCCAGGCCGCTTCAAATTTCTGGGCTGCCTCTTCACTTCCCACCTGCTGGTAGCCTGGATAGACATTAGGCAGTGCCCCCATATCACAGGCACCCTGAACGTTGTTTTGACCTCTTAAGGGATTGACTCCACCGCTTTCCACTCCTACCCTGCCACAGAGCATGGCGAGGTTAGCCAGTGATTTTACATTGTCTACACCGGTGGTGTGCTGGGTGATCCCCATGGCATACACAATGGAAGAGCTTTTGCGTGTGGCATAGGCTTTGGCAATAGCCTCTATGTCTTGAGCACTTACCCCGGTTATCTCTTCTACCTTTTCGGGGGTGTAAGATGAGAGGGTTTTTTTTAATTGTTCAAACTGCTCCGTGCGCGATGCAATGTAGTCTTTGGCTTCCCACCCCTCAGAGAGAATAACCTGCATGATGCCGTTAATGAGCGCAACATCTGTTCCTAAATTGTGTCGGACATAGATATCCGCATAGTGGGCAAGATGGATCTTCCGGGGATCAGCCACAATAATGGTAGCCCCCTTTTCTTTCGCCTTAAGGATTCGAGAAGCGATTAAGGGATGAGCCTCCGAGGTATTAGAACCGATGATAAAGATGCACTCAGCATGTGCTAACTCATCAATAGCATTGGTCATCGCACCACTGCCAAAGGCAGCCGCCAGACCGGCGACCGTGGAGCTGTGTCAAAGACGGGCGCAGTGGTCAATATTGTTAGTACCCAGTGCCGCCCGCATCAGTTTTTGCATAAGATAGTTTTCTTCATTGGTACACTTGGCGGAGGAGAGGCAGGCGAGGCTCTCCGCGCCAGATGAGTGCTTAATTTCTTTTAACCTTAAGGATATGAGTGAGAGGGCTTCCTCCCAGGAGGCCTCTTTGAGCTCTCCATTTTTTCTGATGAGGGGCTTTTCTAACCTCTTCTCGCTTACTACAAATTCATGGGCCGTCCAGCCTTTAATGCAGAGACTACCGTGGTTGATGGGATTTGCTTTGCTGGGAATAGTTCCTACCAGTTCCCCATCGAGCACCTCAAAGAGGAGCTCACATCCGCATCCACAGTAGGAACAGATGGTAGGAACAGTTGTGTAGCGCAAGGGTGATCCTCTCTGGTGGGTTACTGTTATTTTAATTCAAAAGTTCCATCGCCTAAGGTGTGAAGAGGAGGTTCTTCCTCTTTCTCTTCACCAGGTAAGAAATCGAATAAGTCTTTTACCACTTCTCTCACTTTACGATAGAGGGTTCTAAGCGGGATATCAACCGGGCAGCCCTCTTCACAAAGACCACAGTCGATGCACCTTCCTGCCATGTGAAAGGCGCGGGAGAGGTGAAAGGAAGGTACCTGAGGAGGTATTTCTCCTAAGGGAATGAGGGGCTTATCCTCCAGGGTGCACACCTCACAGAAACAGACCGGGCAGATGTTGCGGCACCCATAGCATTTGATACATTTACCAAATTGATTGGTCCAGTAGGTAAAACGCTCTTCAAGGGAAAGTGATTCTATGGTGTCGAGGGCACTACGGTCAAAGGGGCGTTCCTGAGCCTCGCCTACAATACACTGAGAGGGATACGGTGTGGGACAATTGCACTTCTGGGCCAATTCTCCTGAGCATGCTACACCAAGGGAAATCACCTGGGAACGTTCTAATTGATGATTGCGATAGAGCTCAATCAGTGCCTTCTCATCACACCCCCTCACCATAATTCCCAGGTGGTGGTCTGGATATTTATGAGCAATCTTGGGGAAAATCTTAGCCATCGGATATCGTGCATCTCCAATGATGAGGGACTCCACCCCTTCGGGAGAAGTGAAGAGAAAGGGAATGGCGTGATCATGATCCTGCTTCATCCCGAGGAAGGCAGAGATCGTTTTCTCTTGCAGTAAGGTTTTAACCTTTTCCCTCAGTGGGTCCATGGGATTGCCTATTGATTAAACGAGATAGTGTTGATGGTTGAAGGCCCCAGTGTCCTGATCTTTTCAGTAAATTCATCAGCGACACGCTTAAACTTATCCCCCTCAGAGGCAGCGATCCACTCTAACCTTAAACGTTCTGGAGAAATCCCGATAAAGTTGAGCAGTTCTTTTAAAATAGCAACCCTTTTAGCGGTGATGTAGTTTCCTTGCATATAGTGGCAGTCACCGATATGACATCCGGTGACGAGCACCCCGTCAGCACCTTCTTGGAAGGCCTTGATGATAAAGTGGGGAGAGATCCTGCCACTGCACATTACCCTGATGGGACGGAGATTAGCAGCATACTTGAGCCTCATGCCTCCTGCCAAATCGGCGCCGGCATAACTGCACCAGTTGCAGCAGAAGGCAATGATCTTGGGTTCAAAACGGGCCTCTTCAGCCATACTAGTTTCCCAGATGGAGGGAATGGAGAGCATCAAGCTCACATTATACACATATCATTTCTTTAATAGTCAAGGGTTTTATACCTTCTCCACCCTTACCGCACACACCTTGAATTCGGGTAT
>CAYYOQ010000094.1:0-7986 GCA_964473235.1 uncultured Thermodesulfobacteriota bacterium
GGCACGGGAGAACGAGGAGCTGGTAGACGCAATCAAAGAAGCCCACAGGAAGAGCCGAGAATGTTATGGAAGTCCCCGGATTACTGAAGAGCTACGAGAAAGGGGGTATCGGTGTAGCTAGAACCGTATAGCCAGGCTGATGAGAAAACATGGGATAGTAGCCAAGATGAGACGTCGTTTCAAAGTGACTACTCACTCAAATCACACGCTGCCAGTCGCTGAGAATCTTCTGCAGAAGCAGTTTGTGGCAGAGAAGGCAAATACGGTATGGGCATCAGATATTACCTATGTGCGTACCGATGAGGGATGGATATATCTGGCAGCAATCCTCGACATTTACTCTCGTCAGATAGTGGGGTGGTCCATGAAGGAGAGATTAACACAGGATTTAACGATAAAGGCCTTACAACAGGCTCTTGGGAGACGAAATCCTGGGTCAGGGCTCGTTTTTCACTCAGACCGTGGGGTTCAGTATGCAAGCCATGATTTTCGTAATCTACTGAAGCGAAAGGGATTTGTTCAGAGTATGAGTGGTAAAGGCAATTGCTACGATAATGCCATTATGGAAACGTTTTTTCACACGATAAAAACAGAACTGATTTATTTTGAGAGGTATCGAACCAAGGAAGAAGCACGGAGGAGTATTTTCGAATACATCGAAGTGTTTTACAATCGGGTGAGAAGACACTCAGCATTAAACTATAAATCGCCCACAGAATTTGAACGGTTAGCTAGGGCAGCTTAACTCTGTGTTCATTTTTTCGGGGGAAGATCAAATTTCTGTATAACATCAATGGGGATTTATGATTAAAGGAATAATAAATAGACTGCCAGCCCACGGGTATTCTTATGAGGTAACTATAAGATATAAACCTTACTTTTCGCCAGAGCGTTCTGGGAAGGTGGGGTTTATGTATCTTATAATTTAGTAGCCCCGGATTTCCACTTCCTTTTCGAAGTCACATTAGCTTAGCCAAAACCGCATCATCAAACTTACTCATTAGTTCTACTCCCCCAGTATAACCATTCTCTATCTGTATAATCCACTTGACCACACCTTTCACACTAATGGGCTGTAACTCCTGCGGTGGGTAAATTTCAATGTACACAGAAGACCCTCTGGATATTGTCTCCTTGGTGTGGAACGCCACGCCTAATCCTTTACGGCTGACACTGAGTACTGTACACTGTTCGCTCCTGAGACCACCTTTGAGAAGAAACGTTCCTTTCAATTGTGTAGGAAATCTTTTATAGTTTCTTTTATCTTCGTAGGTGTCCATCTAAGCCCTTTCAACGTTCATCGTGCGTATCCCTTTTACATTCAGGATACATTCAGTCAACAGTCTCTAACTTGCTTAACCGATCTTCGTCTAATTCTTCAGTCAACTCAACGCCGCCTATAATATAATTTCCCTCCTTCCCTGTCCATTTTAATAACCCGGTAACTTTCATCCGCTCTGATTTCGATGGAATAGGTATTTCAACATGAATGGTTGAGCCAGGGTTAATAGTATTATCTGTGTGAAATTTTATCCCCATTCCCTTACGGCTGACATTCATGATAGTACACTCCTCTAACCGTCCCATTCTCTCTGTGATAGCATACTGAGCCTTAAGTTGAGAAAAGAATCGAATATAATTTCTTTTTTTTCCATCTCCCTTGCTATCCTCACGCTACTATAGCGTTATCATATTTCCCAATATGTTTAGCAGCTATTTTTTTATACCGTCCTGGTGCTGAAGGCATAGGCTTCCTTGCCAAAGTTTTGAACTGGCGTGAGAGAATGTTGTTAAATAATATCTCTTTTCCACTACTACACCTCAATTTGTTACGAGTTTTTAAGTCACCTCGAGTGTTCCTCAAACGTAGAGAGCCTTAAAGGTATCTCAAATCAACAAAAGGGAGGGGTTCTTTGAAGCATACAACTGTAACTCTGTTATTATTCCAGTAATCTGTGGTGAGTGACAGGAGTGTGATGATTCGGAAAAAAGGATTTTAAAGAACTGTGTGGTGATGTTAATCTCCAAAGCTTACCCCGATGGATCTCGCAACATGCACCAGCTCCCCCTGAGGGTTTATAGTTTTTAATTTACTTACTGCTTCAGAGAGAGGGACAGAATCTATAGAGGGAGATTTGAGACACACCATCCTTCCGAACTTTCCTTGTGCGACGAGTTCAACCGCAGCAACCCCGAATCGGGTGGCGAGAACACGGTCAAAGGCAGTAGGGCTTCCGCCCCGCTGAATGTGGCCTAGCACGGTAACCCGGGTTTCCAGGTGAATTTTGTCCCTGATAGCAGCGGCTATTCGTTCCCCTACACCGCCCAGCCTGATGGCATCGGTGCTGTCATTAACAAGCATCTTCACTGCCATTTCACCCCCCTCGGGTTTCGCTCCCTCTGCGGTGACGATGATACTTGAAGTTCGGCCGCTTTGAATCCGTTCATTGATCACCTGACAGACCTTATCTAAGGAGAAGGGAATTTCGGGGATGAGAATGATGTCTGCTCCACCGGCGATTCCTGCCTGGAGGGCAATCCAGCCGGCGTAGCGACCCATTACCTCAACGATCATCACCCGGTGGTGACTCTCGGCAGTGGAGCGGATTTTATCGACAGCTTCGGTCGCGGTATTAATAGCGGTGTCAAAGCCAAAGGTGATATCGGTGGCAGAGAGGTCGTTGTCAATGGTCTTGGGAACTCCAACCAGCGCAATACCCATCTCATACAATCGTTGAGCGATGTGGAGTGTTCCATCTCCCCCAATGATAATCAAGGCATCGATTTCTAATTCCTTAACCCTCTTCACTACCATCGAAGAGCGGTCTTCGGTAATAGTTTTACCTCCCTCTTTAATCACATAGGCAAAAGGGTTCGCCCGGTTTGACGTTCCCAAGATGGTGCCCCCCCAGGAGAGGATCCCCTTGACATGATCGTATAAAAGAGGCTGTGTCTTGCCTTCCATAATTAAGCCTTCATAGCCATCTCTTATACCAGTAACTTTCCACCCATACTCTATAATCGCCGTCTTTACCACTGCCCTAATCACCGCATTCAAACCGGGACAGTCTCCACCACCGGTGAGTACGCCAATTTTTTCAATCTTATTTACCGCCATGTCAGCTCTCCTCTCTAGTTACAGATTATTCTCAAGCCCACAGAATCAGTCCGGGGAGGAAGTGATGGGGGAGCGCAGAGTGTCCTGGCAGCACCCGCAGGGTAAAGCCATAGCGACCTGCGTTTTGGCACACTATTTTCCCCTTATATACGTAGGTAGTAGATGCTGCCTTTTGCATCTTCATTTGTTCGGTGTGGGCATCGCTAATCATCTCTTGGTCGTTAACCAGGCCATGGTAGAGTTCAACTATCACGTCTTCTGGCTTTAAGTCACCAAGTTCTATTTCAGCAACCACCGGGATCTCATCTCCGGCATGCAGGATTTCATCCCCCAGCTCAGCTTTGAGGTTGAGCACTCTGATTCTGCTCCAGTTCTTTTCTATCATCTGGCGCCAGTGTGCCATCTCTTTAGCCAGCGTGTAACGTTCTCCACTCAATCTTCTGTAGTTACTATCAGCGTTGAGATAGAAATGCTCAGTGTAGTCGGTTACCATCCTGTTGGAGCTAAAGGCGAATCCCAATCGTTTAAGGGTAGTCTTTATTTTTTTGATCCACTCCCTTGGCAGCCACTCTTCATCGTAGGTGTAAAAGAGCGGTATTACCTCCCGCTCCAGGATGTCATAGAGGAGGTGCCCTTCAATGGCATCCTGATATTCAGGGTCCTCATATTCCTCGCCCCGCCCTATGGCCCACCCTGTATCGGGGGAATATCCTTCAGGCCACCACCCATCCAACACCGAAAGGTTGGGCACCCCATTGGCAGCTGCCTTCATGCCAGAGGTACCCGATGCCTCCAAGGGCCTTCGCGGTGTATTGAGCCACACGTCTGCACCCTGGACCATATAGCGGGCAACATTAATATCGTAATCCTCTAAAAACACGATGTGCTGCCTAAAGGCCTCGTTTCTAATAAAGTGGATAATCTGTTTGAGCAGTTCTTTTCCCTGGGAATCGGCGGGATGGGCCTTCCCCGCAATAATAAGTTGCACAGGCTGCTCTGAGTTGAGCAGAAGCTTGGCAAGTCGTTCCGGCTCTCTCAAGAGCAGATTGGCCCTCTTGTAGGGGGCAAACCTCCTGGCAAACCCAATGGTGAGTGCCTTGGGGTCAAGCACCTCGTCAGCGAGATTTATCTCTGAGGGAGAGACCCTTCTGCGGGTTAATTGCTCCCGCAGACTTTTTCTCACAAACTCAACAAGTTTTGCACGGCGCAGCTCTTTTATCCTCCAGAGCTCAGCATCGGGGATCTCATCAATCTTCTTCCACAAAGGAACATCCAGGGGATTATCAATAAAGTCTGCATCAAGGTACTTCTTAAAGAGTGCAGCCTGCTCATGGCTCACCCAACTGCCACTGTGGGTCCCATTGGTAATCGAGGTGATGGGAACGTCGTCTTCGGGAAGGTTGGGCCAGAGGCTTTTCCACATTTTCCTCGAAACTTTACCGTGGAGCTTGGATACCCCATTACTGTAGGCAGCAAGTTTAAGGGCAAGCACGGTCATGCAAAAGGGTTCTCCCTGGTTGCGCGGGTCTTCACGCCCCAGTGCGAGAAACTCATTCCAACTCAACCCTAATTTCCCAGTGTAGCCACCCAAATACTTCTGCACCAATGGTGGGTCAAACCGCTCATTGCCGGCGGGTACCGGTGTGTGGGTGGTGAATATGTTACTTGCCCAGCACACCTCAAGTGCCTCTTTAAAGGAGAGACCCTCCCCCATGTGGATTCTTAATCTCTCCAGCATCAGAAAGGCTGCGTGTCCCTCGTTGATATGGCAGACGGTCGGTTGTATCCCTAGCGCATAGAGTGCTCTCATCCCACCTATGCCCAAAAGGATCTCCTGCCTGATGCGCATATCCCGGTCACCACCGTAGAGCTGCATAGTGATTAACTGATGCTCGGGTGGGTTGGTGGGGATATGGGTATCAAGAAGATAGAGAGGGATGTGCCCGATATCCACACGCCAGATCTGAAAGCGAGCGGGGATGTTCACATCGGACAAATCGATTAGGAAGGGATTGCCATGCGTATCTCTTTCCAAGGTGAGGGGCATACGGTGGCGGTTGTTCTCCGGATAAGATTCCATCTGCCACCCGTCGGCATTGAGGTACTGTTTGAAATATCCCTGCCGGTAGAGCAGGCCGACCCCTACCAGGGGGATACCCAGATCGCTCGCTGATTTCATGTGGTCACCAGCGAGGATACCCAGTCCACCCGAATAAAGGGGAAGACCATCATCGATACCGTACTCACAGGAGAAGTAGGCAATAGAGGGTTTTTCCCTCTCACCGTGTTTTTTCTCAAACCAGGTTTTCCCCTGAAGATAATTTTGAAGGTTTTCATACACCCGGTTCATGTGGTCTATAAAATCCTTGTCCTTAGCTACTTCATTTAACCTTTGTAGCGGTAACATGCCCAGCATATTGATGGGGGAGTGATATGATTTTTCCCAGTATTCTGGGTCAAGCTTGATGAAAAGCGCTACGGCTTCCCAGCTCCAGCTAAACCACATATTGTAGGCGATCTCCTTGAGGCGATTGAGCGCCTCAGGGGTTTCAGGGAGTACCGTAAAGGAGGTAATCTTCATAGTGGACCTCTTTACATTACAAGGTTAAAATGTACTCTGGCGTGCCAGCCCCGTTGCATTTGAAGGTAAAAAGCCTGCATTACCAGGTCAATCAAACTGAAGTTGTTACCTCTGTCTAGTGTAAAATAACCATTTACTTTACGGGTAAGCCCGCACGCTTACAAGCTATAGAATCATTTTACAGATTTCTTCAAGTAAAAGCTATTATTTTAACATTTATCAGCATTAAAAATTTTTAGTGAGTATCTCCGTTCCTCTCCGGCATATCTCCCGGGCATAGTCAGTCCAGATTCCCTGACCCCAGTATCTGAAACAGCTTGTCTGTGAAATTAAAAGGTGGAGGAGGGCGTTGCGGTAGTTAAAGCTTTTCTTTTCAATTGAACGAGTATCCAGTTTTTTATGAAACAGTACACTTAGGGTGTTGATGGGATCCAGGACGTTTTCATACCCCTTTATCCAGCTTAAGTTGTTCGTCCAGCTTCCCCCCTCCATGTGAAATCGGTGATTCTCCCGCTTAATCTCTGCTAGTACCTCATCTACCTCTCTTTTGCCTTCCCCCATTTTTTTCCAGAAAACATGTTGGTGGAGCGGCTGAATAGGGAGGTAGTCATCAGGGGTGCACCCTGCCTCTTCAATCAGCTCGAGGTATTCAGTACCATTCATGCTCACTACCCCTTCTCTTGCTATTTGACTGAAGACGATTTTAAATCCCTGGGGGAACTCATTCATCATAACCCCTCCGTTTTCGCCATCACTTATCTGGGTAACCAGGGGGGGGATGGTAATGCTGTTGAGATCCATTCTACTCAATCCCTTCGCTTCATAGAACGGCTGCATCTGAGCAACCAGTTTGGTATCTGACCCTTGGGTCTTGATGAGCGCGGTGATGGAGAGCTCCTCTCCCTTGGAATTTCTGGCTATTAATCGGTGGGGGAGATACTTTCGCGATAAGGGAGTGCCATCGAGATGCTCCACCGTGTGCTCCTGTAGCAGCAACCACTTATACCCGCAGGTTTTGAGCGCTTTCACATACTCATAACAAACATCAGGGTGATTAGGGAGATGCATCTCAGGAGGTGAAAATCCCTTTACCCGGCTTAACGCCTCCCAGCCGAAGATGGCGGCAAAGTGGTGCTGCCATGCGCGCAGGTGGAGCATGAAATCGGGTATGGGGGTGGAGGGGACAACCGCGTGTCCCCACATGGTACCTAGCCACTCCATATAAGGTGAGTAGCGGTCATCACAGGTAATTGTTTTAAGATTTTCTAACACATCCCCCTTGCCCATCTGTCTAAGTCCCCAGAGCAGATTCCCGGAATAGTCGAGCATCACCCGGGGGCTTTTCCCCTGGTCAACCAGCTCCCTGATAAAATCAGCGATACGGCTATAGCACCAGATAAACATTGAGGCATTATATTTATCTTCATCTTTACTGCCATTGGACATGTGCTGGAGGTTGCTGATGAGTGAGGCGGTGGAGAGGTCATCTCCCCCGGCGGGGATGATGGGCTGGTGCATATGGAGGGTAATGGCAAAAGCAGATTGAACGTTTTTAAGTGAGAGATTAGTTGCCTGTTTAAATACAGTCTCCGTATGATTAGTTGTTGCGGTAACCTTTTCTTCGAATCCGCAGATAGTAGGAAGTCCCTCTGCGATTTCAGGCATGCGTTTTCTACCAGGTGCCATTCTACCTCCTCTTGTTTAATGCAATGGTCTTCAGGTGCTCGTTTTAGGTAATCAAATTTAACTCAGTATAACATAAAATTACATGAGCATAGTAGTTTTCTATCTATATCAATAAAACCTTCACTATCTATTAAAGATTTTTTAATAACCCCCTCAAAGCCCAACGGGCTGCTCCTCAAGCGAAGCGTCCCTTTATCTATCTATGGACTATCGACCATCGACTATGGACTCTTTCCTCCTGCATCTTGTATCGTGCATCCTGAATCATACATCCTGCATCTTTGATCCTTTATCAAGCATCCAGTATCTTTCACTAATCCCTCAATCCCAAATTGCCAATTTCAAATCCTCAATTGATTGTCTCACAACAATTTCTCTAATAATGATTACTTGACAGCCTGCCTAAAAAGTAATACAAATAACGTTATCGGGACGTGGCGCAGTCTGGTTTAGCGTACCTGAATGGGGTTCAATATTAAGGGGTTTTTGGAAGGTTTCAATAATGTTATGAAATCTCCTTAAACCCCTTATTTTATTGCCCTTCCTTCATTCTATCCTTTACTATCCCTTTTGATATTTTTAGACCTCTTTTGGGGTTCTA
>CAYYOQ010000095.1:0-7970 GCA_964473235.1 uncultured Thermodesulfobacteriota bacterium
CCTATGGACTACCCTCACCAGATACTTTGTGTGCGAGAGGAGTTTTTCCAGGCTGCTCACCACCGCGACCGAACGATGTTGACCACCGGTGCACCCTACCCCAATGGTGAGGTATGCCTTTCCTTCCTTCGCATAGTGGGGAACTAAAAACCTGATGAGGGCAATAAATTTCTCTTGAAACTTCTCTGCAACTTTATTGTTCATCACATACTGGTAGACACGCTCATCACTACCGGAGAGATTTCTCAGCTCACTCACAAAGAATGGGTTAGGTAAGAATCGCACATCTATCACCACATCAGCATCATAGGGAATGCCAAACTTATAGCCAAACGAGGTGAGGGTAATGGTCATTCTTCTCCGCTCAGGGAGCTTAGAGAAAAGCTGAGTGATCAGTTCCCGTAACTGATGGACCGTAAAGCCGGAGGTATCCAAGATCTCCGTGGCGAGCTCACGTAAGTCAGAGAGCTCATCCCGTTCCTTCTTGATACCTTCAAGCACCGATTCTTTTTCCGCGAGGGGATGCTGACGCCGTGTTTCCTTAAAGCGCCTCACCAGCGCCTCATCGCTGGATTCTAAAAATAAGATCTCTATCTTGTAACCTTTCTTTTTAAGCTCTTTGAAGATCGCGGGATACTCTTTAAGAAAAGTCCTTTCCCTCACATCCATCACCATCGCAATCTTTGAAATTTCACCCGAGGAAGCTCTACAGAGTTCTATAAACTTTGGCAACAAAACGGGAGGGAGGTTATCGACACAAAAAAAGCCTAGGTCTTCAAGAGTTCGCATGGCAGTGCTCTTGCCCGAACCAGATAATCCTGTGAGAATTACGATCTTGATGGTATGCATCTTGTGTATCTCCTCATCACCCTACCTGAGGTGAAGAGCACGCAGCTATGAGGAAAAATAAGGTGAGGGAGAAAGGTGCATCCGCTTCCTCCCCTCCCTGGTCTCCCCTGGTAGAGCGTGAGAGCGGTGGGCGAGCTCCACTACTTTTCATCCTCCGCCACGATAAGCTGGAAGAGCTCCTCACTGGAGTGGCCCTCCATACACTTTTCTCTAAATAACTCACTTTGGGCGATACGTGAAATTCTCGCGAGTGCTTTCAGGTGGGTTCCGGCAGAGCTCTCAGGTGCAACGAGGAGAAAGAAGAGATGACTCGGTTTACCATCGAGGGCACCAAAATCGACACCCTCTCTACTGCGTCCAAAGACTGCCAAGAGCCTCTCGATATTCCTCAATTTACCATGAGGGATAGCTATTCCATCATTGATCCCCGTACTGCCCAATTTTTCCCTCTCCAGAAGAACATTCAAAAGCTCTTCCCTATTCACCTTGTGTTCACAGTGGGCGAGATGAGACACCAACTCTTCCAAAACACCCCTCTTGGTTTTAGCCACCAGATCGGAGAGGATTAACTGTGGATCTAAAATATCCGTAATCTTCATAACCTTTGACGTGAGCGTAGTTTTTACACTTCTGGTTCAATAAGTCCATAGTCTCCATCTTTGCGATGGTAGATGACGTTGACCTTACCAGAGGACGCACTAATAAATACTAAAAATTCACTAGTGACTAATTTTAGTTGCATGAGTGCCTCTTCGATGGACATTGGTTTCGCCAATACCTGTTCAGTCTTGATAATGGTGGGGAGCTGATCTTCCCCCACTCCTCGTGAGGAGAGGATATTGTAACGGCTGGTTATCTCTTGGGGTATGGCGTGAGACTTGTGGTGTTTCAGTTTTTCCTTGTGCCGCTTTATTTGACGATAGACTTTATCCACCGCTAAGTCAATGGCAGAATACATATCATCCGTCTCTTCTTTCGCATTAATGACCGCTCTATTCGCCGTGAGCGTGATCTCCACAGTGTAGCGATGCTTTTCTGAGGAGAGCACTACATTGATTTCCTGCGGTCCATCAAAATACTTCTTTACCTTCGATACCTTCTCTATCGCATACTCTCTCAATGCATTGGTTGCTTCTAGATGCCTAAAGGTAACCGTAACTTCTCCCATTGATCATCCCTCCCTTGCTAGTGTCCCCTGTATGTGGGGGAATGAGTTGCTTCTACCGCGACCCCCCTCTCTCTGGTCCTCATCCCTTTAGAGATTAAAACTCTCCCCGAGGTAGACCTCTCTCACCCTCGGATTGTTGATAATGGTCTCAGCACCCCCATGATCCAATATCTTCCCCTCCGAGATGATATATGCCCTATCACATACCCCTAGGGTTTCACGCACATTATGATCAGAGATCAAAATGCCGATACCTTTCTGCTTGAGCTGATTGATGACACCCTGAATATCACTCACCGCAATGGGATCGATACCGGTAAAAGGCTCATCAAAGAGGAGGAAGGAAGGCGAGGTAACCAGTGCCCTGGTAATTTCTACTCTCCTCCTCTCTCCGCCTGAAAGCACATAGGCTTTGCTCTTGGCCAAGGAAGCAATCCCCAGCTCCTTTAAAAGTGCATCCAGTCGCTCTCTCATTTCATCTCTACCGATATCGAGCGTTTGGAGGATAGCTAAAATATTTTCTTCTACCGTCAGTTTTCGAAAGACCGATGCTTCCTGGGGAAGATAGTTAATTCCCCGGCGGGCCCTCACATACATGGGCAACTGAGTAATGTCCTCTCCATTTAAGTGCACCCTCCCTGACTCGGGTCGATATAAGCCCACAATCATATAAAAGGTCGTCGTTTTGCCTGCACCATTGGGTCCCAGTAGCCCTACCACTTCCCCCGACCGCAATTCTAAACTGAGATCATCAACAACCTTCCGTGCACCAAAATATTTTGTAAGCCCTCGTGTCTCAAGTGTGTGCATGTTTCCTGGTAATTCCCCCTCTCTCTGCTGGGTACGAGAGGTATCCTCTCTTCCCTCTCACTGGAGTGGTTCCCAGTCCTCAGCGAAAATCCTCCATACGCCCTCTTCCTTTGCAAGCGTGAGTAACTTTTTGCCATAATCAGCATAGTCATCTGACTGATAGCGCTGGGTGAAACTCACCGAGGCATGGTGGTCCTCCATGGTAATCTGAAGATCACCCAAGGTGAGTGAAATTCGATGGTACTTCTCATTGAGGTTCTTCTTATACTCCCTCCACTGCTGCCAATCCATTCCCCGGGAGGTAAATGCTTTAGAGTAGCACACCAGGTACTGCTCCAGATCCTTTTGCTCCCAATACTGCTTCCAGTCTGCGATAAGCTTCCGTATCGCCTCCTCCTCTGCCCTGCGAATGCCTTCGTCAGCAGGGGGTATCTCAACCGGGGGAGACACCACGGGCTCCTTTGCACCCGCTTCCTTAGCCTCCGATGGAGGTGGAGAGGGAAGTGGTTCAACCCGCTCAGTAGTCTCCTTGCTTCCCTCCTGCATCTTCCGAGGATAGATAACAGAATCTACCTCCCCTTCGAAAAAAATCTTATCTTCCTTTAATAACACCGTTACCTTTTCACAGGAAATGAGATTATCACCCTGCCAAATCCGAGGGCTGCCGGTCATTATTATCTTTTGCTCAGGATTATTAAACACAATCTTTTTGCCTGTTGCCACCCTCTCTCCCTGCTTCATTTTCACACTACCAGAGGCCTCTATGGTTCCTATACCCCCTCTCTCTTCATAGTTCACCGTCATCAGATCTGAAAAGATGACCATATCGTCTTGCTTCGCTACCACATTTCCCTTAAAGGTCACCCTGTTGCCTTTATTATCTGCCTCCAGGGTATTTGAGGTAATTTGTACCGGCTTATCAGAGGCGAAAGGAGTAGAGGGGGATTTTTTTTCAGAAGATTCACCAGGTAACTTCCCGCGAGCTTCCCGCTCCTCCTCTGGAGGCAGTGAAGATACCATCACTTCCTTCTCACCCTCACCCCTTGCTGCTTCTGGCGCACCCTCGGGAACCTTTTTCTTTAAGGATTCCTCCCGTACTCGATCTTCCGGCAAGAGGTGTCCTGTAGTTACCTCCCCCCCCCTCTCCTCCGGTGGGGAAGGAGAAGGTGTTTCTTCACGCGCAGGCTTCTCCTCTTCTACTGTGTTACGGGGAAGCTGGGCTATGACTTCTGGCGGTTGAAACTCAGGATACTTACTCGCGAGCAAAAGTACCTTGGCACTAATCTTCTGAGCCATTCCCCTGATCAGTGAATTAAGCTCACTACCTTCCACAAAATCTTTAGAAAAAGGGGGGTCCCCCCTCGAGTCAAACACATACACATCAAGGCTTAAGGTGGTGTTGATCTTGGTCACGCTTCCAAATACCACAAACTGTGTTTGAAGCTTTTCCGCAATTTTCTTTAAGGTAAACTCATTAACATTAAGGGGCGCTTCTCTTTCGAGCACACGCTGCATTGTCTCTTGGTCGACCATCGCAATCTTATCCCCACTCTCTATCACCAGAGAGAGTTCCTTCGCAATGGTATTCTTAAGATACTCTGTACCCTCATCACTATACACTTCAAAAGGCAATAGGGCAACTTTAACGGTCATCGCGGTTGCGGCAACGCTGGTGTTGAGGGAAACCGCAATCAGCGTGCTAGTTGCTATGAGAAGTCGTAAGATCATTTTTTCTCCAATGCTTTAACCTCCTTCAAAATATACAGTCGCTCCTCATCTAGGTCAACAACCATACCTTTCCCGCTCATGACCAGCTTCTCACTGCTTAAGGTAACCTCATCATTGGTAAAAATCTTTCTTTCCTGTGCACTATACTGAAAGAAATTGGCGTTGATAGTATAGCCCTCACCAGTTACTGCCTCCACATTCCCAGACATCTTCACATCTTTTGAATCAGTAGAGAGCTCACCATGGTCAGCAGTTAACTTATACATTTTCCCCTGTGCGGAGAAGAAGATTGCTACGAGTGACTTAAAGACGATCTTATTGCTCTCTTTAAAATACTGTGCAGACTGTGCATCAAGTTCCCACTCTTTTTTTGCATTACGGTCAGTCTGCTCGTAGTGGATCTTATCGATCTGCACATTTACCCCAGGAGGGGGGGCGTTTCCCACGGGTTTAGCAAGAGGAGGAGTGAGTGCATTACGGACCAGAGCACCCATGACCAGAATGAAGGTAAGAGATGCAGCTGCGAGCAAAATGTAGCGTATTTTTTTCATAGGAATTCCAAAAGGCGGGAGATGAGCTCACCGATTGTTACCACCTCCATGGGCAACACTACTGCGATGTTATCTGATACGTCTCCGTTACCTTCTCCCACCTATTTTGGAGTTTCAATAAAAGTTCGCAAATTTCTCTTACTGCTCCCTCCCCTCCCCTCTTAGTGGTGATATAGTCAACGATTTTTTTCACCTCAGGAATTGCATCACTCACCGTTGCTGAAAATCCAACTCTCCTGAGCACGGGGATATCCACGAGATCATCCCCTACGAATCCCACCTCCCTATCCACTAACTTTTTTTGCCTAAGGATTTTCTCATACACCTCTACTTTGTTAGTTATCTTCTGATACACCTGCGTAATACCCAGATCTCGTGCACGGTGTACCACCACCCTCGATTTTCTCCCGGTAATCAATACCACTTCCACCCCAGAGCGCATCAGCAGTTTGATACCATGGCCGTCCCTCACATCGAACGCCTTTAGTTCCTCCCCCCTATCGTTATAAATAATTTTCCCATCGGTTAAGACCCCATCAACATCGAGCATGAGGAGCTTTAGGTGCTTGACCTTTTCCTGGTTGGGTTTCCTCATACCACCCCGGCTTTGAGCAAGTCGTGCATGTGAATAATACCGATGGGTCTCTTCTCCTCTTCTGACAAGACAAAAAGTGAGGTAATGGAAAATTCTTCCATCTTATTCAGTGCCTGGGCTGCGAGGTCATCTTTGGCAATGGTTTTAGGTTTGGTGGTCATAATGCTACTGGCCCTTTGATCAAGCAGGTTTTCCTTTCTCTCCAGTGCCCGTCGTAAATCCCCATCAGTAACGATTCCCACCAGCCTTCCCTCCCTATCACACACTCCTGTCACTCCCAGTCGCTTGGAGGTCATCTCGAGCAACCCTTCTTTCATCAACATATCTTCCTGGATGAGAGGCACCTCATTTCCCCGGTGCATGAGGTCTTCCACTCGAAGGAGAAGTTTCTTCCCCAATGTTCCGCCGGGATGGAGTATCGCAAAATCATCTTCTCTAAACCCCTTCTCTTCCAGAAGGGCAAGGGCAAGCGCATCACCCAGGGCTAAGGTCGCCGTAGTGCTCGCGGTGGGAACAAGGCCCAAGGGGCACGCCTCCTCCTTAACCCCCGTGTCCAGGATTACATCTCCGCTGCGGGCTAAGACTGAGGCAGGCTTGCTGGTGATCACAATCAATGCAATACCCCAGCGTTTGATGAGAGGTAAAAGCTGGATGATCTCCTGGGTTTCACCACTATTGGAGATGGCGAGCACCACATCTCCCTTCGACATCATCCCCACGTCCCCATGAATGCCCTCTGCGGGGTGAAGGAAAAAAGCAGGGGTTCCGCTACAGGCAAAGGTAGATGCAATCTTTTGTGCAATAATCCCCGACTTGCCAATACCAGTAACAATTACCTTGCCCCTACACTGATCAAGGATTTCAACTGCGTTGGTAAAATTGTCATCAAGCTTTTCGAGCAACGCACTGATAGCTTGTGCTTCGATTTGAAGCACCCTCTTCGCCTTTTGAACGATGGAACTTCGAACTTTAGTATTACTAGTATTCTTCATCTCTACTCGCCTCATCTCTTCTTATAGTGTTCCCCCGCGCTGCTTCCCTATGGTTATCTAATAACTTACCCTTTCTGCCCCTCCCGCTGACCCCAGGAGGCATTCTTTAATTGTCTTAGTGCAGACTCTCTACTTTTACCCTCTCATCGATTGACTTTACCTGGGTGAGCAAGCGGGGGAGAGACTCTAGTGCCAGCATATTGGGTCCATCGCAGAGCGCACGGTCCGGCTGAAAGTGAACTTCAATAAAGAGCGCATCAATGCCAACGGCGGCGGCGGCACGAGCAAGGGGGGGCACAAAGTGCCGTTCACCGCTGGAGGCGGTACCTGCACCGCCAGGAAGTTGCACACTGTGGGTGGCATCAAATACCACAGGGTAACCAAAGTTACGCATGATGACCAATGAACGCATGTCTGCCACCAAATTATTATAGCCAAAGGAAAATCCCCGCTCGGTTACCAGTACCTGATGATTACCAGTTGAAATCACTTTCTCAATCACGTTTTTCATCTCATAGGGGGACATGAACTGACCCTTTTTAATGTTGATCGCTCTCCCGGTGTGAGCTACGGTGATGAGGAAATCGGTTTGCCGAGAGAGAAAGGCGGGCACCTGGATCACATCCAACACTTGAGCTGCTGCCTCAATCTCTTCAAAGCGGTGTACATCAGAAAGCACCGGAACATCGAGCTGTCTTCTCACCTCGTGAAGAATGGTGAGCCCCTTGTCCACGCCAGGTCCTCGATAGGAGTTAAGTGAACTCCGGTTTGCCTTATCATAGGAAGTTTTAAATATAAAGGGGATGGAAAGGGACGAGGTAAGCTCTTTCAGGGCACTGGCTAGGTGAAGGGTACTCTCAACTCCTTCAATGACACAGGGCCCCGCGATCAACACCAGGGGGGTACCACCTCCTATCGCTACATCTTTTATAGTAATTTTCTCACTCAAGGGTGATGGTCTCGTATAAAGTCAAAAATCAGACGACAACGTGAAAAACTTCGGATGCAAGGCGCGCAAATTCGAAAGAATGACAGAAGATGCAGCGCAACGCAGCAGATAGACTTTTCAAGAAGTCGTCAAGGGTTACCCTTCCTTGTTATTGTACCAATAAAAAAAGAAGAAGCGCAAGCCGAAAACTCATCCAAACTTAAACTAATTTTTATAGCCTCTAATTACCAATATGTCAATAAGCTTTATTATAATTATTTATTCCCTCTCTATAGCGCTTCACTCTCATCCTACTGTTTTAGGGCTGCCCTAATGAAGCTCTTAAAGA
>CAYYOQ010000096.1:0-7862 GCA_964473235.1 uncultured Thermodesulfobacteriota bacterium
ATCAATGGTTACGGTTTTTAGTAGTGGATCAGGGCTGTGGCATGTGGAATCTTTAGGGTAAAAAAAGGGCGTTCATTAAGAATAAAGCCCCTCGGCATTGATGCTGAGGGGCTTGGATTTTAGTACTGGAGTGGGCAAAGAGGTAAGAACCTATTTCATGTCTGTTCTCACCAACGGCACGATCCCATCAATGAGTCCTTTAAGCTGTGCTCTCAATTCCTCATTTTCTTCCATCGCTTTTACTATCGCAGGACCCAACTGGTAGTAAAGCCTGATTAACTCCTGACCTTCTGGGGTCTGGCTTACTACATTGTCCCGCAGATGCCTCAAGGCATTTACCACCTCTGAATGCTCACCATAGATTTGTTCAGCGGGGCATAGTTCACAGATGTCACCTTTTCCGTCCCCATCACTATCGGTCTGATCAGGGTTATAAATGTCCGGGCAATTGTCACACGCATCTCCTTTCCCATCTTCATCAGCATCTTCCTGACAGGAATTGACAACATTAGGACAATTGTCCATCGAATCACCAATCTTATCGTCATCAGCGTCACTGCTCTCAAAAGGAACGAGCTCCACTTCCATTGGGATCTCCTTCATCTGGCCGCTCCCCAAGGTAATGGGCGTCTGACACATTCCCCACCAATATTCCCCATCTGTTGGAAGAGGTGGCATCCTTTCCTCCATTAAGAGAAGCACAAGCACATAATAATCACCAGATATACAGCTCTCCCGGTAGTAGGTGCACCCTGGGACAGTCATCGTATAAGGCTTGTCAACGTCGATGTCGGGGTTAATGACCTGATTATCCTCGGTGCCACCGTCCGGTGGTCTCTGGGGTGGGAAGGTCCAGTCCTCAGCACTATAGAGGAATGCCATCATGATTTTCGGCGGGGTTTCGAGCTTCTCAGGTACTTTGATGGTCAGGTTTACTTTGTCGCACTGATAACAGACATCCTGAATAGGGGGCGATGGGGTAAACCCTGTGCATTCACACGGTCCAAAACAGCTGCCGTCATCAACACAGATCTGAGCACCTGCTTCTGTCTTCCCTTCGCAGGTACATTGTTTGGTTTCACTTGGTGTACAGGTGGGAGAGTCTTCCTCACAGGTGACCGGGGTCGTGGGTCCGGTTCGAACGCAGCGGGCATCTGCGAAGCTATTGATATGATTAAAGCATACGGCACCGATGTCGAAAAGAATGCTTCCCACCCAAGCTTCGTTGTCACTGGCGATGGTTGAAGAACAGGTTTCGAGGGGATGGCCCTCCGCAGCAGGATCAGGCTTGCTGCATGTTCCAGTGAGCTCTGGATTCCAGTAACATCCCTCCTCATCGGGGCCTCCCATGGACTCGCCTCCCGCCACGCACGCATCGGTCTGGTCAGCCATAACGCTGCCGTCAGTAATCGGGCACTCACCACCTGTTTCGGCGGGCGGATTACCTCTGATTAGTGTCCTCAGCTCATCGATGTCGGGTAGCTTCCAGTCCTCATAACCAGCGAAAATCACCTCATCGCAGTACCTTACTGCATCAGGTTGGGTGAGTCCCGGGTCTCCGTCAAATGGGTTCCTCTGCGGATCCTGCCAGCACAAGTTGGTGGCGGGGTCGCACCAGAAGGTGTAGTAGGTGCAATTACATGTTTCCCAGCCACTGCCGTCAGCCTTGCATGATTGAGTAGCGGTTGTGCCATCTGGACAGAAGCATTCCTGTGTTGCTCCCGCCGTGCAGTAGGAGGTTTGGAAGTTTTTGCCGCTGATGCTCTGGGGAGAGTTGTTGCTCACGGGTACGCTATTCTGGCCTGCCTTCACCGATTGGCACTCAAAGCAAAAAAATACGATGCTCCCTGCAATGGCCAGCACCCTCAATATCTTTTTACGTCTCATGGCTACACCCCCATTTTTATAATGTATAGTTATGGCATTTGACTAAGTTTCTATTACGGATAGATTTACTATCATACTTATACAATTTCTCATTACTACTTGCAAGGAATTATTAAAACCTATCTGGCACGTTCTGAGATGTTTCTTAAGAGAAAAAATGGCAATAGAACCTACTCAATAATGATATGCTGCAATATCCTATTAATTAATAACCGTAGATTATTCTAATGGTAAGGAATTTTTTTTAAGTTTTATTCTAAATAACCGATAATTATAAAAGGACGCGTCGAAAAATCAATAGATTGAACATTCATCCTATTTAGGTAAGGGATATGCGAGATGAGGATAAAACAAAAGAGCAGCTTATAAAAGAATTAGAAGAACTGAGAAAGCAGCGTGCTGAATCGCAAACGTCAGATGATATACACCATCTGAGAGAAAAAGAACTAATGACGCAGCAAATGGAATTTATTTTAGGTGTTACTAAAACAGGTCTTGATATCATAGATTCAGCATTTAACATTCGCTATATTGATCCAGAGTGGAAAAAGCTGTACGGGGATCCAACCGGGAGGAAATGCTATGAGTATTTTATGGATCGTAGTGAAGTGTGTCCTGGTTGTGGAATAGTGAGAGCTCTAAAGACAAAGACTGTCATGGTGACCGAAGAAGTTCTTGTAAAGGAAAATAGCAGGCCCATACAGGTAACTACCATACCATTTAAAGATACCCATGGTGAGTGGTTGGTTGCCGAAGTTAATGTTGATATCACAGAACGTAAAAAGATGGAACATGAGCTACACGCATACCGTGAAAGTCTTGAGAAACTGGTAAAAGATCGCACCGCAGCACTGGTAAAAGTGAACGAGAAACTTGAGAAGGAAATTACTGAACGTAACCAGGCGGAGGAAGAGCTGAAGAGTATAAGGGATCACTTAAACAACCTGATAGAAAGTTCTTTAGACTGCATCATGGTTTCAGATAAGACTGGTTATATGACCAAGGTTAATAAATACTTTCTGAGGTTGCTTGGATTTAGAGAAGAAGAAGTGATAGGGAAACATGTGATGGAATTCACACCTATGATTGCAGGAGGAACTTTTAATTCTACTACCGGAGAACAGGTACAAATAGGAGACGAGTACATTGACGATGCAAAAACTATGATAGCGAGATTGCTTACAGAAGGAAAGGTAACTAACTGGGAGGCCTACTATTTTCGTAAGGATAAGAGCGTGGTGCCGGTTGAGCAAAATATAGTGTGCTTATATGACAAAGAGGGGGAAAGAACAGGAGCAGTTGCTATAATACGAGATATTACCGAAAGGAAAAAAGTAGAAAAGAAGATGTGGGAGGTTAAAGATTTCTTAGAACATGTCTTTAAGACATCAGTGGATGGAATCATGGTAACGGATGCACGAGGGTGCATAACTATGGTTAATGAAGCACTGGAGCGTCTTATCGGCTATTCTCGCGATGAACTTTTAGGGAAACACACAGTGATATTAGGTCCTCAAGACGAGACATACCATGAACGAGGAAAACATTTCATTGAGAAATTATACAGTGAAGGTATCGTTACTGAATTTGGACTTGCCTGGTTAAAAAAGGATGGAACTCAAATAGACGTTGAGGTTAATGCAGCACTTCTAAAGGATCGTCACGGTAGCATAACGGGTGCGGTATCAAGTTTGAGAGATGTGACTGAGCGAAAGAAGGCCGAGGAAGCACTAAGGAAATCGGAGGAGAAATACCGTAATCTGGTAGAGAATGCGAATGATGCAATTATCTCCGCTGATAAGGATGGAGTAATAATTGATTTTAATAAAAAAGCTGAAGAGATGTTTGGATATCCTTGTGGTGAAATACTAGGGAAACCCATTGTAGTGCTTTCACCACTCGGCGTGAGAGACCGACAGATAAAATTATTAGAAGAATTTAAAGCAAAGAGAGGTTTATACATAATTGGAGAAACCCTAGAAGGTAAAGGGCTAAGAAAAAATGGACAGGAATTCTATCTGGAAGGTTCTTCCTTTATGTTTGCACTAGAGGGTGAAACTATCCTCACGGTAATTATACGAGATATTTCTGAGAGGAAGAAGATGGAAGAGAAATTCATCCAGTCTGAAAAGCTTAGGGCGCTGGGAGAACTGGCAGGGGGCGTAGCCCATGATTTTAATAATGTGCTTGCTGCCATCCTGGGGAGGGTGCAGCTGGTGATGATGCGCCTCGCACCACCACCTGGCAAGCCAGAAAAACGGAAGTCAATGCTTGAACTGAAGGAGAGTTTAAAAATTATCGAGCGGGCAGCGCTAGATGGCGCTGAGACAGTAAGAAGGATTCAGGAGTTTGCTCGCATTCCTCAAGGAGATAGTAATCAATATTTTAATTCAGTTGATATAAATGAAATTATACAACATGTGCTCGAATTTACCAGGGTTCGGTGGAAGGATAATGCTGAAGCAAAAGGCATACTGTTCAAAATTCAAAAATCACTTCCTCACCTTCCTCCGGTGGCGGGGAATGCTTCGGAACTAAGGGAGGTCTTCATCAATCTCATTAATAATGCTCTTGATGCCATGCCTGAGGGTGGAAGCATTAAGGTGCGATCCTTAAGAGATGACGATCAGGTCGTTGTTCAAATGGAAGATACTGGTGGAGGTATTCCTCGAGCACTACAAGATAGAATCTTTGATCCCTTTTTCACCACGAAAGGTCCTCAGTCATCAGGATTGGGGCTAAGTGTTTCCTATGGAATTATCAATCGTCATCGGGGAACTATTGCAGTTGATAGCAGAGAAGGGCAGGGGACAACCTTTTCCATAAGTCTTCCCATCTTTGATGAGGTAGTTGAAAGAAGAGAAAAGGAACGACCTCAGGTGAGCATACAAGGGAAGGCAAAGATTCTGGTGATTGAGGATGAGGAAGAGGTGAGAAAGCTGCTTGCGGCGATTCTCACGGAGAATGGTCATGAGGTTGAGGTGGCCTTTGATGGATTGCAAGGCATAGAGCTTTTTGAGAGGCAAAGATTTGATCTGGTGCTTACTGATTTGGGGATGCCCGGGTTATCTGGCTGGCAGGTAGCAAAAAAGGTAAAGAGTATAGATGAGAAAGTACCTGTCGCACTCATCACGGGATGGAATGTGAAATTAGATGAATCAGAGATGAGAAGGAGTAGCGTTGATTTAGTTATTCAAAAACCTTTTCAAGTAAATCAAGTCATAAGGTTAGTTGAGGAGGGAATGATATTAAGGGACCGATTTAAAGATGCCTATAATAGTTGAAATCATTTTCAAATCACAAGTTAAAATAAAACTACCTCATCACTCGCTTTCAGCCAAAATTTTATATTCCTTGCAAATGATCAACTCATCTTTTTTCTCTCCCTCTCAAGGAAGGTCATCCGGTTTTCCATGGTATGAATGATATCATTGAGCTTGGTGTGCAGTCCAGCGAGCGTCTGTTCCTTCTTCGTTTCTACCAGCTTATTATACCAGAATTCTATTGCCTCTTTCTCTGTTTTAAGGCGGTCAATCTCAACCCTCTTTCGCATCAGGTCTTCAAATTGTTTATCCATTATCGGGTATCTCCTTTGCTCGTAAATTAATACTGAAGTTTAGCTACAGCACCTTCCCCTTCAGGCGTTCAATGACTTCCGGGAGATTCAAGGTACGTAATCTATCTTTTTTGAGAAGTCCGGTAGCGACATCCCACCCACGAAGCTCATAGTACTCATCCTTCATCTTTTCAAGTGCTTCTCTGGTGAGCGCTTTCCCCCTTACTGAGATAACCTCATCACCTGATCCGGGGAGGAACAGATCAGGATTGAACATGGCAAACACATCAAAGATGGGTTCCTCACGTTCAGTAAATTGGCTTTCTGGTAAATAATCATCATCTCTGCCCCTCCGACCATCGCGCAGGAGGATAGCCCGGTTGAGATTGAAAATTCTTTCTCCCACGGTAGTGAGTTCGGCTTCATCTATTTCTTTTCCAGTAACTGCAGAGAGGAGCTGGCTTTCAAGCGTTGGATCACCCACATGGTCTTCAGAGCTTGCATCATCAAAGAGAGGCCAGGCGAAGTCGCAGAGGATAAGGGTTTCCTTTGCCTGCTGACGATTCTGAATCTTCACCGCTGCAAGCGCTTTATCTCGGTAGTGAGCAAAATTAACTGCCTCTTCGCTTCCCCAAAATCTTTTGGCAATCTTTCGCAATACCTCAGTTGAGACGTAGGTAAATGATCCATTGGTGGTGTACCACAGCGCCCACTTGGTGAGGGGGCTGCACATTTCGTGGAGCTCGGGGGTGTGGGTTCGAGGTTCGGTAGCGTAGATGAGTGCGGAAGGAGAAAACACCTTGGGTCCATAGGCGATTCCGCGTCCGGTTTGGGTGAAATGATCGATGGCAATTTCTTTGGAACCTCTGCCCACTATATCAGCAGCTCTCATAACCCCTTCGGCGAGTACATTACCGAAACCCTCGCGGTGGGAAATCTTTTTTATGATGGTCTCCACAAAGGGAAGACTTCCCATATCGTGTAAGGGAAGTTCAGTTTCCTTCTCAGAGAGTATGCCCTGTTCAAAGCATCTTTCCAGCCATACCATAATCCCAGAGAGTTCCATGCTGCAGAGGGAGTATTCATTGATCAGGGTAGTTGCATGAAAACTTACCTCGGTCACGTCTCCATGGAGCTTTTTATCCCAAGGGTTATAGAAGAAGCTGGACTGACATTTTCTCACCCCTTCATTGCCTGAGGGGAGTTTGTGAAGTGCGCGCCAGCAACCCTGGGGGCAGCCGGAACAGTGAACGGGCTTAACCACCTCGGAGCCGCCCAGGGGGACAGGAGTGCCGTAGAGATTGTAGTAGCCCTCTCCCATCATCTTCTTCATCTTCTCTCGAATGCGCATCACTCGCTCGAGATCAGCTACCGAAACTTTCCCAGATCCGCTCACCGCTATTGCCTTGAGATTTTTCGAACCCATCACTGAGCCAAACCCCATAGTACCGCTTCCCCCTGCATCAGTGGTGAGTGTGCTGAGGCGGATGAGGTTTTCCCCCGCGGGTCCAGTGGTGAGGATTGATACTTTATCTCCCAGCTCGTTTCTTATGAGCTGCATGGTGTTACTGGCGGTGTGACCCCAGAGGTGGCTCGCATCCTTGATCTGTACCTTTTCGTTATCAATGCTGAGATACACCTTCTTAGCGGCTTTACCTTTAATGATGATTCCATCGTATCCGGCATGTTTAAGTGCTGCACCTAGAGTGCCTCCCAGATTGGCGCTCACGAAGTTTTCCGGATAGAGCATGGGGGATTTTCCACACACCAGCCAGCGTGAGGCACTGGGTGCGGGTGTGCCAGCGAGGGGACCTGTCATGAGAATGAACAGGTTTTCAGGGTGAAAGGCATCCACTCCAGGCGAAGATTCGTCCCAGTAGATTTTCTCTCCTATTCCCTTTCCACCGATAAAGCGCTCAATATATTTCTCAGTATCATCTTGAGTGATTGTATATTCACTTAAGTCAACCCGTAGGATTTTCCCTGTCCACCCATGGATGTTTTTCATCTCTCGTTCTCCTCTGCATAAGCTCGGGATGAATCAGAGTTCAACTCAATACAGGCAAGTCTTTCCTCGGCGAGCTCTCTTAAGTTTTTGGTATTCCACTCATGGGAGTACCCTACAGGGCTCTTCGTTGCCTGAAGTGTCTCCAGGTAGAGTGAGCTTTTTATATGACTGTGACCACAGAGCACATGGCGTACCTTTTTTTCTTCTAAGATAATCTTTCCCAACCCCTCGCTTCCCATAAAAGCGCTGAAGAAATCCCAGGGGAGACGGTTCGGATACAAGAGCATCTCGCGGAAGGGGACATGATGAGTAACTACCACAATCCTGGCAACTCCCCTTGCGGTGAGGGTCTCTATTTGGTGTTGCAGGGCTGCTTCCATCTCCTGGGTGACTTCTTCATCACTCTTTCTC
>CAYYOQ010000097.1:0-7739 GCA_964473235.1 uncultured Thermodesulfobacteriota bacterium
GCCTTTTAGATGATTATCAATCTCATGAGATTACTTCGCTCCGCTCGTAATGACACTCCTTATGTCAATTTATTAAAGTCGCTCACTATAGTAACCTCATCCTAGGACATTGAATCATACTGTGAAGATTACAAGTCTGACTATACTATTCCCTATACTGATTCTGCTTCTATCATTTATCATCTATTCCTGGTATCTGGGTCGTTCAGTTTATCAGGCAAGTCTGACCAAAGGGCAATGGCAAGCTATAAACGATCACAACCTCTCACTTCTTAAAGAAAAAGATGGAGAAGGCCCTTTCAAGTTTATCGTGCTGGGGGATATTCAATCAGGTTATAAAAACCTTAAAAAACTACTTAACCCTAATGTAGGAGGAAACCTCTCCTTTATTATCCAGACGGGAGACTTAGTGAGTCACGCAAATGAAGGGCACTACGCGCTCCTGCTGCACGAGTTAAAAAATGCTAACCTTAATCTCCCCTTCCTGGTTGTTCCGGGCAACCATGATGTCAAAGACGGAGAATTTCTCTTTCACACCTACTTTGGTCAACGGGAATACTATTTCTTCTGGCACAAATGTCTCTTCATTGTCATGGACAATGCTCTGGGTTCCCCCTATAGCAAGCAATTTCAATGGTTAAAAAAAGTATTAAGTGAAAATCACCATCAGGCACAATATACCTTTATCCTCATGCACCGGGAACCTATTGAATGGGAAAAAGGAGAACCGCACCCTTCGCTGAAGAACTATTCCCCTTTTTTCCAATTACTACAAAATTTCAAGGTTGATTACGTATTCTCCGGTCATCACCACGATTATCAACGCATGGAGTGGTCAGGAACTACTTTTATCTCCAATGGTGAGCACAAGAAAAAGAAAGGTTTAATGAGAATTAATATCCCGTCTATAACCCTGGTAGAAGTTGACGGAGACACCATCCGAGACTTCAGAATTCCCATCTCTCAAACTACACTTAACAGGGTATATGGCCGGTATCTTGACTTTTCCGTCGCTCACTTTTACTGCTGGCTAAAAAAAGCCTTTGGGTAAATCTTTTAAATAGTGTCCGAACGAAAACCCTCTCACACTACATCGGCTGTCATTTCGAAGGAGCGAAGCGACTGAGAAATCTCATGCACATTCAGAGAGTTCTCCCGGAGTTTACCATGAGCAAAACCTAAGGGGTCGAAATGACACTAGCGCCAAAAAAGGGGGGTTCATTCAGTCACTAACTACATAAGGAGCATTACAAAATGAGAACAATACTCATAATATTATTAGGAGTGATCTTTGCTATCATAACACCTATGATCAACTATGCGAGCGAAGAAAACCCGAGTTTTAATCCTCAAGACCCCACCTTGCGGGATAGTAAAACGGTCAGCACCCTGCTTGAAACCTCTCTCAGTGCAAATGACAGAAAAACCATAGAACAGATAAGGGCATATACCCAAGAGCAGGTAGGTCAATACGCCCTGCTCATTGCAACTGAGTTTTATGACGATCTGAACCCGGACAAATTATTTAAAACCATGAGAAAGATATCTCCTGAACGATGGAAAATACTCCAAAGCTATACTGATAAGGGACTCAACTGGCTCTCCTTGAGCAAGAAAGCAGATACTTTTTTGGGAAATCAATTAGAAAAGGCTCTCAAAGAAGAGTTAGGAGAGAAGTAGGAAAAAATAAACAAGGGTTAATGTTGTGTCTAAAAAAACACAAAAAATCTACTACATACCAGATAAGGCTGAATCACTGTGGTATTGTAACTATAAGGAGTTGTTTCATGTGTATGAGAAAAGTATGCAGGGATTAAATTACGAACAGACGTTAGCGAATGTCAACCATTTCTTAGAAACAAAAAATAAACTAAATGTACTAAAACCTAAAGTGGATGTCACCATGGTGAGAACCAAATGGATTGAGTCAGAGATTACTACTATCAGAAACTACTGGCGTGAAAAGATTTTAAATGTTCTACCGAAGGGCTTCTTTGCCATTCGTGTTTCACACAGCTCAAACAGTAGAGTGGTGAACACTCTCGCTCCGAACAAGGTACTGTGAGAATAATGATGCATAGTAAGCAATGGTTCCGTATCATAGTACCACTGTTTTTACTCCTCTGTATCCTTTCCTGTTCCCACTTTGCTCACCAGCCGCCCAAGGTAATCGAAACACCCTCTTTTATGCAGTGGGCTGCTTCCAGCCCAATCCCCAGAACCATTGCCATTCTGCCTTTCAGCAATGATACAAATGTAGAAGGTATTAATGAATTGGTGAGAAAAAGTTTCTATGAATATTTCAGCGTGAAACCTTTTTACGATGTTGAAATGGAAGAGATTGATGAAGCTATTAAATCAGTACTTGAAAAATCAGAAGGAAAAGATATATACGCACCCCCCTCAGCAGAACTGGGAAAGCAACTGAAGTGTGATGCGCTGGTGTATGGAAGGGTGATCACGCTCAAAAAGATGTTCCTTCTGCTCTATAGCCAATTACTCTTAGAAGCAGAAGTTAAAATTGTTGATGCACGCTCAGGAAAGGAACTCTGGAAGCACACCCTCACTAAAAAATTTCGTGAAGGAGATATTCCCACTGGTCCTGTCGGAGTGGTCCTCATTACTATGAAAGCCGGTTCTAAACTAAGAAAAAGCAGAATGAACAAAGATATTGACGCCTTTTGCAGGGAGTTTGTAAGCATTATACCAGAGGTGCGCCCCACCCTTGCGAGCAAAAGTGAGGAGCCCTGTGAGATACAAGTTGCATCATTCAAGCTCAAAGAGGGGGCTTTAACTACTTCTTCTCAGCTCTCACAACAGGGATATAAATCGTTTGTGAGAGAAGTACCGCGCAATGGTGGAATTCTCTACAGAGTAATGGTAGGACCTTTTGCATCAAGAAAAGAGGCAGCCCGCTCCCATGAGAAATTAAAAAGAGAGTTTGACTTCCTAACTCCTCTGGTAGTAAGAGAAGCCGCGAGTAATAGCTCAGCTATTCGAAAAGGTGTCGAAGAACGTTACGATCTAAAGGTGGCGTCATTTAAGCTGGAAGAAGGGGCTCACCTCATTTCGTCAAAACTCTCTCAACATGGCTACAAACCCTTTCTCAAAATAGAAAATACTAATGGTGCACTTTGGTATAACGTAATGCTAGGGCCTTACGCCTCCAAGGAAGAGGCAGTACACCACCAGGTGCAATTACAAGAAGAGTTCCGTTTTCTCAATCCGATTATCGTGAGCAGTGAAAAAGAATTCATGAAAAACTAAAAAAGATTCAATCACCGAATTTATTCCGTCGCGGGGGAATGTGCGTTTAGGAAGTTTTGCGTAATATGTTAGTTCTAGCGGGCCTGGTTCTTAGAGGGATCCACCGCCAAATACTCCACACCCATAGCAGAGGAAAAAGTCAGCCATGAGAAGTGAATTTCTGCCATTTTCGCGGCCTTCAATAACGGAGGAAGATATTGCCGCCGTTGGTGAAGTGCTTCGTTCAGGGTGGATTACCACTGGTCCAAAGGCTACGGAGTTCGAGCGGCGTTTCTGCGATTACGTGGGTTGTCCCGGAGGGGTAGCACTGTCTTCAGCGACCGCGGGAATGCATCTGGCGCTCACAGCGCTTGGTATCGGTCCCGGAGATGAAGTTATCACGCCGTCGATGACCTGGATTTCCATTGTAAACCTCACAGTCCTGGCTGGCGCCACTCCGGTGTTCGTTGATGTTGACAGGGATACGTTGATGGTTTCCCCTAATGCAATAGAAGCATGCCTTACCGTCCGAACCCGGCTGATTGTCCCGGTCCACTTTGCAGGTGCCCCAGTCGATATCGAACCTATCCGACAGATTGCTTCCATACGAGGCATCCCCCTGGTGCAAGACGCAGCGCATGCCCTTGGTACCCACTACCAGGGCAACCATGTTGGCCGGAGAGGGACATCGATTTTCTCCTTTCACCCCATCAAGAACATCACCACCGGCGAGGGGGGGATGTTTTGCTCGGACGATCAGAATTTGTTGCATCGAGTTCGCCGTTTGAAGTTTCACGGGCTTGAGAGTGATGCCTATGACCGTCACACCCAGGGCCGGTCGCCTCAGGCTCAGGTAGTGGAGCCGGGATACAAGTACAACATGACGGATATCTCGGCTGTTCTGGGATTGAGGCAATTGGCGCGCGTCGATGAGTTTAATCAGAAGAGGACCGAACTGGCTATGAGATACCGTGAACTGCTCTCCGGAATCAATGAACTCTTGCTGCTCTGCGATCCCCCCTACAATTTCAAACATTCGTGGCACCTCTTCATCGTTCGCCTGGATACTGAAAAAGCTGGCATCAGTCGCGACGAATTCATGTATGAGCTGAAGCAGAGAAATATTGGTACAGGGCTGCACTTCCGTGCCGTACACCTTCAGAAGTACTACCTGGAATCAATGGGTACGCACCGCGGTATGCTCCCTAATACTGAATGGAATTCTGACCGGATATGTTCCCTTCCCCTTTTCCCTGAAATGACCTTTGATGACATAGATGACGTGGTAAACGCAATCAAGGAAATCTTGAGGAGATGATTTACAACATGGCTTCTTTACTGTCAGTTGTTATTCCTGTGTTTAACGAGGAGAAAAATCTTGAAGAACTGATCAGGCGTTGCATCGCAGTGTGCACCGAAATGCACATCACTTTTGAACTTATCCTTGTTGATGACGGCAGTACCGACAACTCAGCACATAAAATTATGGAGGCAGCCGAACAGCATGCTGGTAAAGTCGTGGGGATTTTTCTGAACAGAAATTATGGCCAGCACGCGGCGATTATAGCCGGCTTTACAGAGTCAAAGGGCGATATCGTGGTTACACTCGACGCCGATTTGCAGAATCCCCCAGAGGAAATCCCAAAACTGGTTGAAAAGGTCGAGGAAGGGTTTGATGTCGTTGGCAGCATCCGCATCCCCAGGTGCGATTCCCTCTTCCGAAGGCTTTCCTCCTTCATTATTAATAAGAACGTACAAAAGATTACGGGTGTACTCATGCATGACTACGGCTGTATGCTCAGGGCCTATCGCCGTAACATAGTGGAGGTCATGGTACAGTGTCAAGAGCGGAGCACCTTTATTCCCGTCCTCGCTAACAGCTTTGCCCACACTACCGCGGAAGTCGAGGTACATCACGCAAAACGTTCCGCAGGTAACTCAAAGTATGGTCTCTGGAAGCTGATTAACCTCCAGTTTGATTTGTTGACCAGTATGACGACCTTCCCTCTCCGCCTCTTAAACGTGCTTGGCATCATTATATCAGCTACTGGGTTAGGATTTGGCATATTTCTTTTGGTGGTGAGATTGATTCGTGGATCCGAGTGGGCTGCAGAAGGGGTTTTTACGCTGTTCGCTATTCTCTTTATCTTCATAGGTGGTCAGTTTATAGGGATGGGTTTACTCGGCGAATACATCGGGCGGATTTATCAGGATGTGAGGTTGCGTCCCCGCTATTTTATAGAAAAGGTCGTCGGGAGACACAGACCTCAAGAATAGATTTTTAAGGTTTGGATTTTGAGAGACATCTTGCCCACGTGAGTTTTGAAAGGTGCACCAGGAGGTAACACCATGAAAGCCATAGTCTTGGCTTATCACGACATCGGTTGTGTCGGTATCGAGTCGCTGCTACGGAATGGATTTGATATCGCTGCTGTTTTCACCCACAAGGACGATCCCCGGGAAAACATTTGGTTCAGGTCCGTTGCGGAACTTGCCGCATCCCATCACCTCCCAGTTTTTGCCCCCGAGGATATCAACCATCCCATGTGGGTACGAAAGATAAGGGAATGTAACCCTGATATTATCTTCTCTTTCTACTACCGTAATCTGATCAGGCCGCCGATACTCGAGATTCCCTCTGCAGGATGCCTTAACCTCCACGGGTCACTCCTCCCCAAGTATCGAGGGAGGTGCCCGGTCAACTGGGTACTGGTAAATGGTGAAAAAGAGACCGGTGTTACCTTACACTGCATGACGCCACGACCTGATGATGGCAATATAGTCTGTCAGATGAAGATAAGTATCTCAGATAGTGATACGGCAAAGTCCTTGCATGAAAAGCTCGCCAACGCGTCTTCAAAACTACTCGACGATATCCTTCCGAGAATAAAGGACGGTACCGCGCCGCGCCATCCCCAGGATCATTCGCGAGCAACCTACTACGGAGGACGCCGTCCCCAAGACGGTGCAATAGACTGGACAGCACACGCAACTGCCATCAGAAACCTGGTCCGAGCAGTAACACGCCCCTATCCTGGTGCGTTCAGTTATATCGGCACTAGAAAATGCCTCTTCTGGACAATCTCGGAAATGCCTGACCAAGGAAAAGACGCGATCCCGGGCACCATTCTCTCGACTGACCCGCTAGTGATTGCGTGCGGCGAAGGAGCAGTACGGGTGGATTTCGGCCAGCAAGAGGACGGAATATACATGAGTGGCGCGCAGCTCGCTCGTGAACTCAACCTGGTGGAGGGGATGGCCTTCGGAGCACCGGAAAGCAGCCGGGTGGCAGCGGTGAGAAAGAAGAGCGTTCTTATCCTGGGGGTTAACGGCTTTATAGGCAATGCCTTGGGAGAACGGCTGCTTAAAAGTGAGAAGTATGAGGTACACGGCATGGACCTGCAGTCAAACTACATTGAGCACCTTTTAGACAGGCCAGGATTTCATTTTGATGAAGGTGATATCGCTATTCACCACGAATGGATAGAATATCATATCAGAAAGTGTGATATCGTTATTCCCCTAGTGGCTATTGCCACACCCATCGAATATATGCGAAACCCTCTGCAGGTATTTGAACTCGACTTTGAAGAAAATCTGCGAATTGTCCGTTATTGTGTGAGATACAAAAAGCGGCTTGTCTTTCCCTCTACTTCGGAAGTATATGGCATGTGCGACGAAGAAGAGTTTGATGAAGATAATTCCAAGCTGGTGCTAGGACCAATCCGGATGCAACGTTGGATATACTCCTGCTGCAAACAACTGCTCGACAGGGTTATCTGGGCGTATGGGCAAAAGGAAATGCTTACGTTCACTCTATTCCGGCCATTCAACTGGATCGGGCCAAAACTTGACAGCCTAAACTCTGCACGGATTGGGAGTTCGCGCGCAATTACTCAACTCATTCTCAATCTAGTAGAGGGCACTCCTATTCAGCTCATTGATGGCGGGAATCAGAAACGCTGTTTTACTGACGTTGCTGATGGTATAGAGTGTCTCTACCGGATTATTGAAAACAAAGACAACGTCTGTGACGGAAAGATAATTAATATCGGAAATCCCGACAATGAAGTCAGCATCAGGAAACTGGCAGAAATGCTGGTCGCAAAATTTCACCAGCACCCTCTACGGACTAAATTTCCTTCTTTTGCTGGTTTCCGTGAGGTAGAAAGCAGCTCTTACTATGGCGTCGGGTATCAAGATTTACAACACAGGAAACCGAGCATCAGAAATGCCCGGCAACTTTTGGATTGGACTCCCACCATAGGGCTTGAGCAGTCCCTGGAACAAACGCTCGATTTCTTCTTGCGGGAAGCAGTCATGCCTGAAGCATGCGAAGTATCAATTAATCCTAACCATATACTTCCAAAAAAGAATATTTCTGTTGTTCCTACCTGAGCTTCAAAAAGTGTGCAAAGTGCTCTAGGAGCCTGTCGGGATACCCACTTGTATGGAGGCTGTTGAAAAATGTTCAGATGCAAGGCGCACGAAAT
>CAYYOQ010000098.1:0-7705 GCA_964473235.1 uncultured Thermodesulfobacteriota bacterium
GAGCGGTAGAGTAATGAAGAGAGGGTTTCCTTGTTATAGTTAAATTTATACTCGAAATAATAAAAGCAATTAAGTTAAAGGGGAGGGTTAACAAGATGGAAAAGATGAAAAATAATGTAACTACCTCTATCCTTTTTTTACTCATGGGTTTATTTGCCGCGGTGCATGTTTCATCCTCCTTCGCTCAGACAGAAGCTGAGACCTTAAACTTAGAACAGCTTATTGAAGAAGCCCTTCAGAATAATCCTGGGCTAAAAGCCGCACGGGCTAAGGCTGATGCGTATCGAGAGATACCCCCTCAGGTTGGTTCCTTGGAAGACCCAAGAATTTCGCTGGGGGTTGCAAATTTAGCTACGGATGATTTTGATTTTAATAGTATAGATATGACCATGAAGGTCATAGAGCTTTCTCAAGAAGTACCCCTGCCAGGCATTTTATCTTTAAAAAAACAGGCTGCTACCCACGAAGCTCATGCCATGGAGAAGAAAGCCAATGAACTTGAGTTTACGCTTATTAAGAAGATAAAACAAGCCTACTATGATCTCTACTATATTAAAAATGCGATCGCAATTACAGAGGATAATAAGAATTTATTAGAGAAATTTGTAGAAATCACTGAGGCAAGATATTCCGTAGGAAAAGGAATTCAGCAGGATGTACTCAAGGCTCAGGTTGAACTCTCCAAGATGATAGAAAAGAGTATCGATTTTGAACAGAAGAGGGCATCATTTAAAGCGGAAGTTAAAGCGCTTCTCAATCGTCCACCAGAGGTTTCTATACCTGACCCTCCTGATATCAAGAAGACAGTGTTTACCCACACTTTAGAGGATCTACAAACAATAGCGATGGAGTCGCGTCCTGTCCTTAAAGATTTACAATCTGTTCTCGAAAGTAGGGAGGCTGAATATCGGCTTGCTAAGAAAGAGTATTTTCCCTCTCTTATGTTTACTGCCTCTTACGGGCAGCGTGAGGATGAGAAGAAGGGTCGACCAATGACAGTATCAGGAGCCACTATGGAGGGACAAGCGGTAGAGGTGACCATCCCTGCTAATGAAGATCGAGACCGATCGGATACGTTTTCTTTCATGGTAGGTTTTAAAGTACCGCTCTGGTTTCATTCCAAGCAGAATCGTAAAATTAAGGAGACCTTAAGCTTAATCTCGGAAACAAAATCGCACCAGGAAGAATTAAAAAACGAGATTTTCTTTGGGATTAAGGATAGCTGGGAGAAGGAGAGACGTGGATCAAGGCTCATTGATCTCTATCAGAATGAGATAATCCCCCAAGCTAAAGCTTCATTAGAATCAGCGATGGCAGGCTATGAGGTGGGTAACGTGGATTTTATGACCCTCCTTGATAATCAGATTACACTCTTCAACTATCAATTGAGTTACCATCAGGTGTTGACTGATTATGAGAAAGACCTCGCAGAGGTTGAAGCGGTGGTAGGTAAAAGGCTATTCTAATATTTGAGGGAGGTTCAGCATGTTTTCGCAGCGTAAAAATAGAAAAAATAAGCTTATAGTAGTCCTGATACTGGTGCTTGGAGGAGTGGCACTGTATTACCTTTTGAGCGGTGGGCTGCCAGGTAAAAAGCAATTTATCGGAAAGGAAGAGGCAGCGCAGGTAAAGGAGGTATACTACTGTCCCATGCATCCGGACTACAAATCAGATAAGCCAGGGGATTGTCCTATCTGCAATATGACACTGGTGAGGTTAGAGACTAAAGCTGAGAGAGAAAAAGTGGCTGAATCAAAGGAGGTGTATTACTGCCCCATGCACCCGGATTACAAATCAGATAAACCTGGTGATTGCCCCATCTGTGGCATGCGGCTAGTCGAACGAAAGGTGAAGGAAGCGGTTATAGGGAGAGGCATTATGGAGGCTTCGCCAAAAAAAATCATGTATCGCTCCACCATGAACCCCAATGAGGTAAGTGATAAGCCGGGCAAAGATTCCATGGGTATGGACATGGTTCCGTTTGAAGTTGAAGAAAAGCCCTTGGGTTCCCCACCGGGATTAGCGTCCGTGAGTATCAATGCATTTCATAGAAAACATATGGGACTCACCTTTGGAACCGTAGAGATACGGAAGATCGCAAAAGAAATTCGAACTCCGGCACGTATCGTTCCTGATGAAACGCGTCTCTACCGGGTCACGACCAAAATTGAAGGCTACGTTGATAAACTATACGTGAATGTAACCGGCCAGGCCGTACACAAAGGACAGCCGCTCCTCAGCGTCTACAGTCCAGAGCTGGTGGCATCCCAACAAGAGTTTCTTACCTCCCTTCCTTTTGCTAAAGATCTATCCAACAGTTCCAATCCGACCATTTCTGCAAGAGGTCAAAAACTGATTGACGCAGCCCGTAAACGGCTCAAGCTCTGGGATATCAGTGACGGACAGATTGACCGACTCGAAAAAACTGGCCAGGTGGAAAAATACCTCACCCTGTATGCACCTGCTGGTGGGTATGTAATTGAGAAAAACATCCTGGCCGGCCAAAAAATTATGCCGGGCGAAGCCCTTCTGGTTGTGGCTGACCTTTCAATGGTCTGGGCTGAGGCTGACATCTATGAATCGGATATCCCCTATGTCAAGGTGGGAATGCCTGTGATGCTCACTCTTTCCTACTGGCCAGGCAAGAGCTTCCAGGGAGAAGTAAGCTTTCTTTATCCTTATCTAGACCCGCAGACTCGTACGCTCAAAGCGCGGCTGAATGTTGCAAATACTGAACTCCTGTTAAGAGCTGAAATGTATGCGGATGCCCACCTGATTTATGATCTGGGAGACAAGCTGGCCGTGCCGGAAAGTGCACTTATGCAGACCGGAACGCGCAACTACGTCTTTGTTGCAGGCGAAGGGGATGAAATTAAACCAATAGAAGTCACCGTCGGAATGAGAAGTGAAGGTTACTATGAACTGTTGTCCGGGCTTAAGCCCGGTGATCGAGTCGTTACCTCTGCTAACTTCCTTGTTGATTCGGAGTCCTCATTGAAAGCTGCTCTCCAGGATGTAACCGGAGGTGCACAATGATCCGAAAAATCATTGAGTTTTCTGCACACAACCGTATCCTTGTTATTTTGCTGGTGGCGGTGGCAGTGGTCGCAGCTGTTTATACCCTAAAGCAGATCCGGCTCGATGCAATTCCTGATCTCTCCGACACTCAGGTCATCGTGTACACCCGCTGGGATAGAAGCCCTGACATCATTGAAGACCAGGTCACGTATCCCATTATCACGGCACTGTTGGGAACCCCTAAGGTTAAGGCTATTCGCGGCTATTCCGATTTCGGCTTTTCTTATGTATATGTCATATTCCAGGACGGCACCGATATTTACTGGGCGCGAAGTCGCGTGCTTGAGTATCTTTCTAAAATCCAGGGAAATCTTCCTATAAGCTCTAAGACTGAGCTGGGACCAGACGCCACCGGAGTGGGATGGGTCTTCCAGTATGCTTTGGTAGATAAGAGCGGGAAACACGACCTTGCCACACTGCGCACCTTTCAGGACTGGTATCTGCGCTATGCCCTCCAGAGCGTTCCCGGGGTAGCTGAAGTAGCAGGCCTCGGTGGTTTCCAGAAACAGTACCAGGTAACCATAGACCCGAATCGTTTGCAGAATTATAAGCTTTCTCTTATGGATGTGGTGGAAGCAATTAAAAAGAACAACAACGAAATGGGTGGAAGGCTTATCGAATGGTCTGGCACCGAGTTCATGGTGCGGGGCAGGGGGTACGTGAAATCCACCGTCGAGCTGGAGAAGGTTGGGGTTAAGGTCAGTGAAAAAGGCACACCGGTATTGCTCCGGGACGTGGCCACCGTAGCCGTTGGGCCGCAGATCCGCCGGGGGGTTTTGGATTTTAACGGCGAGGGTGATGCCGTAGGTGGAATCGTAGTCATGCGACACGGTGAAAATGCACTCAATGTTATCAATAGAGTCAAGGCTAAACTTGAGGACATGAAAGCCTCACTGCCCGAAGGCGTGGAAGTCGTCACTACCTACGATCGCTCTGAACTTATACAGAAGTCTATTGACAACCTCAAAGAAGAACTGCTGATGGAAATGATCATTGTGAGCCTCGTCATTCTGTTCTTCCTGTGGCACTTCCCGTCGGCTCTGGTACCGATCATCACCATTCCCATCTCGGTACTCCTCTCATTTATCCTTATGTATTTATGGGGCATCACCTCCAACATCATGAGCCTATCCGGCATTGCCATTTCCATCGGGGTGCTGGTAGATGGAGCAATCGTTGAGGTAGAAAATGCCTATAAAAAGCTTGAGCTGTGGCAGGAGGGAGGCCGTAAGGGGGATTTTCACCAGATTCGTCTGGAAGCCCTCCTGGAAGTAGGTCCATCGGTCTTTTTCTCTCTGGCGGTCATTGCGGTCTCCTTTCTCCCGGTTTTTACTCTGGTGGATCAGGAAGGGAGGCTGTTCACGCCACTGGCATACACCAAGACTTTTGCTATTGCGATAGCCGCACTGCTTGCAGTGACGCTTGATCCGGCAGTACGGATGCTGTTTGCCAGGATGGACCCGTTCCAGATCAAGCCGCGACCGCTGGCATGGATTATGAATACGCTTTTTGTAGGGAAGTATTATGCTGAGGAGAAGCATCCGATCAGCCGCATCTTGTTTAAACTGTACGAACCTCCCTGCCGGTTTGTGCTGAGACATCCAAAGACAATCATTGCCGCGGCCCTCATCATTGTGGCTACCTCAGTACCCATCTATCTGAAGCTGGGTCACGAATTCATGCCCCCGCTCAATGAAGGTACTATCCTCTACATGCCCACCACGCTCCCTGGCATATCCGTAACCCAGGCCCAGCAGCTTATGGAGACACAAGACCGCATCTTTAAAAGCTTCCCAGAGGTGGTCACGGTGTTTGGGAAGGCCGGCCGTGCCGAGACCTCCACTGACCCGGCTCCCTTCTCTATGATGGAAACTACCATAGTGTTAAAACCCCCATCAGAGTGGCGTGCCAAAGAGCGCTGGTATTCATCCTGGGTTCCTCAATGGCTCAAGGCAATGCTGCGCCACCTCTGGCTGGACACCATCTCCTATGAGGAACTTATCAACGAGATGGACCATGCAATTCAGATCCCCGGTAACACCAATTCCTGGACCATGCCAATCAAGGGAAGAATCGACATGCTCACCACCGGTGTGCGAACGCCGGTCGGGATTAAAATCCTCGGTTCTGATCTCGTCATGATCCAGCGCACTGGTGAGGCCATCGAAAAGGTCGTTAAATCCATTCCCGGCACCCGGAGCGTATACGCCGAGCGGGCAGCAGGCGGCTATTTTGTCGACTTCACGCCCCGCCGTGAAACGCTTGCACGCTATGGCCTTACCATCGATGATCTTCAGAACGTCATCATGAGTGCCATCGGCGGTGAAACTATTTCCGCCACCGTTGAGGGACGAGAGCGCTATACAATAAACCTGCGCTATCCGCGTGATTTGCGGGCAAACCTTGATCAGTTGCAGCGCGTGCTGGTTACCACTAAGAACGGCATCCAAGTTCCTATGGCATTGCTTGCTGATATTACTCTCACTTCAGGTCCGAGTATGATCCGGGATGAAAACGGGATGCTGGCCGGATATGTGTTTGTGGACATTGCAGGTAGAGACGTGGGCTCATACGTAGATGAGGCGAAAAAAACTGTTTTCCAGAACGTCACCCTGCCGACGGGGTATTCCCTCATCTGGAGTGGCCAGTACGAAAACATGCTGCGGGTACGCGAACGGCTCAAGGTCGTAGTCCCGGTGACTATTTTCTTAATTTTTCTGCTCCTGTATATGAATACTAAATCAGCATTCAAAGCGACGGTGGTCATGCTGGCCGTCCCTTTTTCAGTGGTGGGTGCGGTGTGGCTCATGTATGTCCTTAACTACAACGTATCCATTGCTGCCTGGGTTGGCATGATCGCACTTATGGGCCTCGACGCTGAGACTGGCGTATTTATGCTCCTGTTCCTAGACCTTTCTTATGAAGAGGCACGAAAAGGAGGCAGGCTCAGAAATCTTTCCGATCTGCATGAGGCAATTATCCATGGCGCAGTCAAGCGTATTAGACCGAAGATGATGACCGTGGGCGCGGCAGCCATGGGACTCATGCCTATTATGTGGTCTATAGGCACAGGCGCAGACGTTATGAAGCGTGTTGCAGCACCAATGGTGGGTGGTTTGTTCACCTCATTTATCATGGAACTGCTGGTTTATCCGGCTATTTACCTTCTCTGGAAATGGAATAGTGAAGTTAAACATACTCAGGAAATGGTTTAAAGGCAGTACAAGATCGATTAATACAACAGGGCCCGCATGAAAAATACGAGGAACTTATTACACCAAACCATAAGCTGAAGAAAGGAGTATCAAGATGAAGAAGAAAGCGCAAAAGTTTTTAATCGCACTAGCTACTGGTGTATTTTTAATGTTTTTGATGATTAGTTTTTTTAGTACGGGAAATTCTTATGCTCAAAAGGGTGGTGTTTATTACACTTGTCCGATGCCCGAGCATGCTGATGTAATTTCAGATAAACCGGGGAAGTGTCCCAAGTGCGGGATGGAGCTGGTGAAGAAGGAAGCACCCACTACTAAGTACACCTGTCCGATGCCCGAGCATGCGGATGTAGTGATGGATAAGCCGGGAAGGTGTCCCAAATGTGGGATGGATTTGGTGCCGATGAAGAGAGAGGGAAAGTAATGAAATCCAAAATCCAAATTCTAAAGTTCAAAGAAGATCAAAAGCGCCAATTGTTCAAAATAAAAGTGTTTTGGTCATTTAAGTTTGTTTGGCATTTGAGATTTGGAATTTAAGGAGCTATGCACATTACCCATTGAGCCAGCGAGTCTAAACCATACACATTACCTTTGAATAGTACACATCACTAAAGGAGTTTCCAATGAAGTGGGAAGATGATGCAAGACAGGTTGTTGACAGTATCCCGATCCACGATGTAATAAAAAACATGATTATTGTCTGGGCGGAGAGGATTGCTCGAAAGAACAAGAGTGATGTAGTAACCATGAGAGAAATCATGCAGACCCGGGATGACTATTTCGAGCACTTTGGTGCAGAAAAGATGGAAAAGATTCAGAAGGTGCGGGAGTCGGGGAAATCTGATACTGATATTGATATACAGGTAGGACTCAATAAAGACCCAGCACTCTATACGATCGAGCTCTGTCACTCCCGTTTCTTCGGGTGCGATCGAGATCTAATTAATGTGCGGGAGTTGGGGCCCAAAATCAAAAAGAAGATGGAGGAGCTTAAGATTACTGAAATACTTGCGGATAAGGCTTTCGAAGTATTGATGCCGCATAGCACCTTCACCGTGTCCATCTCAGGCTGTGCAAATATCTGTACGGCGGCTGAGTCTAAAGACATCGGTATTCATGGAGTTGCCAGGCCGAAGATCACAGAGGTGGAGTGTATCCAGTGTGAGAAGTGTGTACACGTCTGCCTTGATCGAATCATCACCTTGAAGGAGGGAAGACCGGTTATCAATTTTGACTACTGCAAGCTCTGTGGTGCCTGTATCAATGTCTGCTCAACGGGAACGCTTGCTGCTGAAAAGAGAGGGTGCCGGATCATGGCAGGGGGTACCTTTGGCCGCTTTGCCCGTTATGGTTCGGAGTTGTTCAGGATAACAGACCTTGACATGATTTACCCCGTGCTGGAAGCCTCGGTGAAG
>CAYYOQ010000099.1:0-5228 GCA_964473235.1 uncultured Thermodesulfobacteriota bacterium
ATAATAAGTTTTTCTCCATGCGCAGTACAAACCTCCAATAACCAACCTGCAAGTGCTCCCTCCTCTATACTAAACTCCACCCTCTCAGACCCTCACTACATTTTTAGAAACTCATTTGTACAAGTTCTAGCTCAAAAGGTGTTTCTACTACTATGGTATTACTGTTGATAGTGCAATTTTGCAAACCCTGATAATCTTTTCCATTGGTGGGCATCGGATAGCTACTTCCTTCAACATAAATCAATACCGTCAGTGTATAGTCACCATAGTCCAGACCCAACACGTCAATCTCTGCATTAGGGTATTCTATAACTTCACCAAACTTGTAATCTCCGAGAGGGACATCAGCATTTAATATAAATGAAGGAGCGGTAGATATGGGCGGAGTGGTATCATAGGGATAGAGGGCTAATGCCATTTTTTCAGGTGTGCCCACAAAATCGGAGGGATAGTGTATTTTGAAACTGATGACACCTTTGCCTAGATCCTCAACATCTCCATTACCAGTTTCATCTGAGGGTGCTGACGGCGGAAGACTTTTAAAGAACGTCCAGATAGCATCACTTGCAAAATCAGGCCACTCATGTCCCCCCTCATGCTCGCAATAGTGTACAGGGAACTCAAAATCACATCCACCATATGCAATGCAGGTAGGATCAATACCCTCGTGAGTTTCTTCTTTTGTGCAGCTGTTGATTGCTATCCAGTAGTCGCGTCCAGGCTTAATTAATCCCAGAGGAACATACGTGTCATTTTTTCCCTGTATCTGGATTACTGCAACCTGACCAATGCAATTTTCATGGTCTAAAAGAGCACCAGCCACAGGAGCAAAGGCCCTCAGCACATCTCCTCTTTTACATCCAAGGGTGTGGACAAAACCTGCTCCCGCACTGTGTCCTACGGCAAATACACTGCTCGTGTCAAAACAAAGGTTCGCGTCTAGCTCCTGGTAAAGGTCATCAAAAAAGGTGAGGTCATTCTCGTGATCCCATTGGGTGAGGCCAGCTTCATTGGAAAGTCCATTAGGGTATACTAAAATTGCTTCTTCGCCCACGACACTTTGGAAATCATAATATCCTTCAGTAAAACTCTTGTAGCTTCCACCGGCTCCATGGAAGCCAAAAATCAGTGGGTAAGGGATAAGAGAGTTATACTGTTCAGGAAGTTTTAAATAGTATACCCTTTCAACACCGTTTGACATAATGGTTCTCTCCCCGGTGGTAAATCCACTATTGGTTCCACAGCCAGAGCTTCTGAAAAATAGTGCTAAACATGCTGCGAGAGCAACTAAAGCAAGGATTACTATCAGTAATACTATTTTACTATGTTTCATATTCTGCTCCTCCTTATCTTATATTAAAATTTCAAATATCTTTGGATAGGTTTTAGTTCTTTGAGATATTCTTCAATCCTTTTTTCAATTTTCATTGACGACTTTTATTGCAGGAATAATCTTTGCTAACTCTCTTTCATCTCAATCTGCCATACAGTCTTTATTCCTTCACCACCCTTCCTTTTTATGCCCTGAGCCATTTTCTGTAACTTCACAAGAACTTCTATCTTTGTTTCAAAGGGAAGTTTTGCGAGTTCTTTTCTTCTCAGAGATTTTATCCTACGAAGTTTTTCTATTGCGTTAACCCTGTTTTTCATACTACCTGCTCCTGAATTTCTCAAATATCTCATATAAATTGTATTTTTTTAAAATCTTTCTTAAAAGCTTCAGATCTATTGTAGCTTCTTCGATCATCTTTATAGCTCTTTCACGATCCTTTGGTCTAAATGTTTGAATCATTATAGCCACAAGATACTCAACACCGATAACCTTTGTTTTTGTCTTTCCATATTTCATTATAGGTGCAGTTTTAACTGCCTCTTTAATAAGTTCATTATACACAGGTATAAATTGTACAGGTACACCCTCAATAAGCACATGTTCCTTGTGAGTTTTATAACCACTCTTCTTCAAATGATTATAGATTGGATGTAGCACATCTAAACCCTCTTCCACTGTGATAAAAAAGATATCCAGATCATAGGTAAGTAGTGGCTCTACATAATACAAAGCGGCAATGGCTCCACCTATGGCATAATCTTCGATCACTTTGTTTTCTTTTAATGCATTTATGACCTTTAATGTTTTTTCCATCAGGGAGGTACCCTTACTGAAAAATGTAGCTTTAACTTTTAATGCCTTCCATAGCTTTTGACACTATAATAGTCTAAACAATAAAAAATCAAGTGGAATTTTGATCTATCATGGCTTGTGCTGATGGTAGGACATACCGCTTGCTTGGATCAAGTCACTATTTATCTACGAAAGCGTCCCGTAGGAGGCGGCTTTGGCGCTCAAAGGCATGGCGGGGATTACGAGGATCTTTCATTAAAGAGATTTCCTGAGTTAAAAGACGGGCTACATGCATGGTGAAGCTCGCAGGTTTTTTCATTTCTCTCTCGAAGAGAGGGTGGTCACGATTTATGTAAATTACTGTGCCTTCGGCAAAGCTCTCTGAACCTTCTTTTCCGAAGTGATCAAGGCAGACGGAGACGCCGAAATCTCCAAATTTCATCCTTTTCACAATGGCGTGAGGTGTAACCCTTTTTATGGTTGGCTTTTTCTTTCTGGCCTTCCGCTCACGCCGACGTTGCTGTTTTTCATCAGGAGCAATGGTTTCAATCTGCTCTCTCTGTTCTTCAGGAAGTTTGCCTGCACCGCCTAGACCCTCTCCATCAGCTATGGGATAGCCGCCGAAAGGTGAAAGTTCGGGGTTTTGTCTCAGGGCTCGACAGACTTTTTCCATTGCATCTTTAAGGGCTCGGCTCGCCTTTCTACTTTCTTGTTTAGTGGTGAGTCTCCCCAGTATAGATGCCACTTCTTCCATAACCTTTTCCATGGTGGCCTGGAATTCCTTATATTCTTCTGAATCTCGGATAAAACCAGAACGATCGCTGGTTACAAGAAGGAAGTTGGCATGAATCTCTCCCCGTACTCGAGCCATATCCTTTCCCCAGTACTCCATGCCTAAAAGCTCACGGGTAACAGTGACCTGCTTGACTTTTATCTCGATACCGACATCATCCATGCTCGCTGCTGACTGGGGAAGGATTACGATCTCTCCAGTGATAGGTCCGAAAGAGCACCCTTCCAGGATGGGGATTCTATGTCCGGTAAAGCTCTTGGGAAGGACAGGATGGTTGTTGAGGAGCACCTTAAAATGAGGGGCTTTAAGGGGTACACTCTCCTTAATCCGCTCTTCCAGATCTTTTATATTAAAGGATTTGGTGAGGTTGCGCAAAATTACCGTGGTGCCATCTTCCACATGAGGGGAAACAGGAATGTGTTCTAAGGGAAGAGACCAAACATCCCCAGAATTCTCCCAGTATTCTTTGTCAAAGATAACCTTGGCTGCAAAATCTCCTTTTTTAGTGAAAATCTCAAAGGTGTTACAGGCGGAGAGGCTGGCGAATTTTCCGATGCCGAATTGACCGATCCGCTCCCGTTGAAATCGGGAGCTGATATTTGCTATCAACTTCTCGTCTGATCCAATAGTGAAATATTGCTGTAATCCTTTGAGGTCCATTCCAGTGCCATTATCCCGCACTTCGATACGATCGGATTTGACGTTCACCTCTACCAGGGTAGCATCGGCATCGTAGGCGTTGTTGACCAATTCCCGGATCAACTCAATACTCTCGGCATAGAGTCGCTCACCGATGGTAATCAGGTGTTTTTTATCTACGGTGACTTGCAAAGTATCCATTGATTTTAACTCACAAAAATTCCCTTTACTCTAATACCAGATATCCCATAGTTTGTAAAGCCTTACCATGGTGATAGTGGTCACCTCTTCATCTGTCAATATAGGGACTGTATTCGAGGGGATAGCTTCTTTTTTTCTGAGGTATGGCCCGCTATACATGTCATACAATCATTTAAAATTCCACTTAGAGTTTTTATTTCTATCTTTACTTCTTTGAATGTTTCCTTTAGTATTTTGGTATCTTTTTTTAATAAGATAAATTTCTGAGAGGGGTGCCATGGTGTATCTTGTGGATTTTATTTTCGGTGTAGTGCTAGGGGCTGCTATTGTCTTGATCATCAACTGGATGCACAAGAAGGAGGCGAAAACCATTGCCCAGGAGCTCATGGTGCAGAGTGAAACCCAGAGGGTTCACGACCTCGAAGCGCTTATCAATAGAATTAAGGAATCCTTTGGGGCGCTCTCTCTCGATGCCCTGTCGAAGAATACTGAAGAGTTTTTAAAACTTGCCCATGAGACCCTTGCTACACAAACACAGGTGGGTGAGAAGGAACTAGAGGGAAAGAAAAAACTGATTGACCAGACACTTGAGGTGATGAAGGGAGATTTGCAGAAGGTCCAGGATTTGGTGACCGGCTTTGAAAAGGATAGAGAAAAAAAGTTTGGTGAGCTTAGCAGTCAATTGAGGTCCACCGCTGAACAAACTGGGAAGCTTCAGGAAACCGCCAGTCAGTTGAAAGCTGCGCTGGCAAGCACTAAAGCACGTGGACAGTGGGGAGAGAGAATGGCAGAGGATGTGCTCCGGTTAGCGGGGTTTGAGGAGGGCATTAACTATCGAAAGCAGAGGATGCTTGAGACGGTAGGCACACGACCCGATTACACCTTTCTCTTACCACAAAACCTCACCGTCAATATGGATGTCAAGTTTCCTTTGGATAACTATATGCATTACCTTGAGGCGGAAGGGGAATCCGAGAGGGAACGATTTAAAAATCAGTTCCTCAAAGATGTTAAGGGGAGAATAAAAGAGGTAACTACCAGAGACTACATCAACCCTGAGGAGAACACCGTAGACTATGTGATCGTATTTATACCCAATGAACAGGTGTATGCCTTTGTTAATGAGCATGATAGTTCTCTTTTGGATGAGGCGCTTAAAAATAAGGTGATACTCTGCTCCCCGATCACTCTCTACGCCATCCTTGCGGTAATCAGGCAGGCGGTGGATAATTTTAATTTGGAGCGAACGGCGGCTCAGATACTGTCGCTGCTCAGCTCATTTGATAAGCAGTGGACTGCCTTTGTGAGGTCGCTGGAAAAGATGGGGAAAAGGATTGAAGAGGCGCAAAAAGAGTTTAATCACTTAAATTCAACACGTCGCACCCAGCTTGAGCGACCCTTAAGACAGATTGAAGATTTACGAAGACAGAGGGGGATTCCCACCGATGTTTCATTGGATGAGGGAGAGAT
>CAYYOQ010000099.1:5328-7677 GCA_964473235.1 uncultured Thermodesulfobacteriota bacterium
ATTTACGAAGACAGAGGGGGATTCCCACCGATGTTTCATTGGATGAGGGAGAGATCCTTCCAATTGAGAATTCAGAGGAGCAATAAAATCTCTTTTTCCAATTCTCAGTCTCATGCTGATGATTAATTGGGAAAAGAGATTTTATCTTGCTGTTATTCCTTATCGGTATGGTGTAGTGAAACTTTAAATGAAAATGCTCGGAAGGAGAGCGACCATACTGAAAGGTTTAAAACTAAGGGTTTAAAGCACGTTTTTTAAGATGGTTATATTACCCTTAATACACGAGCTGGAATCTCATCAGGAACACATCTTCGTTCTCAAGTTCTTTACCTTCCTTTACAAGATTCTTGTCAAAGTCGGTATGCACATAGTTGGTTTTAACCAGCACGTTAGGATTTAAGAACCAGTTTATGCCAAAGTTAAAGGACTCTGCCTTTCTGGAATACTCTGGTTTTACAATTCCACTATCGAAAAAGTCATCATCGGCGTCAAAGCGGGCGTAACGCAAGGCAAGTTCCCAGGCACCCCAGGTCCTTTTTTGAAAGTCAAAATTGTTTTTAGGGGTGATATTACTCAATGCCCTGTTTTTATAACTTCTTTTCTCTCCGGTGAGACAATAGGTGGTCATCACATACCATGAATCAATATTGGCAGTATCATCCATTTCCACTTGTCCCTTTCCACCCAGAAGAGATCGGTAGAGGATGGCGTAAGGTACCTCCACTTTTCCTTCCAGATCCTCATATTTTGCACGTATATATTCTCCCATAAGGGTGAAAGGGCCTACCAACCAGTTGAGTTCTCCTCCCAGACGGGTTCTGGTATCCGTATCAACGTCCTTAAATTCGAAGTATTTAGTAAATGCCTCTGACCTGGCTGAAAGGGTCTCGTCATCTTCATGACCGTAGGTGAATGCCCCGCCGAAGTGAAGCTCTTTGAAAATAGAATTGGTAGTGATAAAGGGGCTCATCACCAGGCGAAGGGCTACATCCTTATCGTCATTATCCTCACCGTTGGCATCCACACCATTGCCATTAAAGACACCGACTTCATAGTGTAATCTCTCAGCAAAGGGGTTTCCATAGATCATCATTCCTACATCCCTTGAAGGAACTAAGGCATTGTTTAAGGATCTCTCGAGGAACACAGTGTTATTATCTGAGGTCACTTCTTCCATACTGAAGGGTTCCTTGAATTGCCCTAAGCGAACAACAGCGTTCTTGAAGTAGTCATACTCCATGTACCCATCTCTTAAGCGATTGGATGCGTTGCCACCTTCGAGTTCCCATTCTGTCTTGAATTTAAAATATTCATAGAGCCTTCCAAACAATTCTGCACGGATGCGACGTACATCAAACGTGTTGTTCTCCGGATGGCCGGAGTTATATCCTCTGAAGTCGAATTGAAATCGACCTCCAACGCCTATCTCAAATTTTTTATCCCGGGTTCTCATCTTGAAACCTTTGTCAAAGACTGCGATTACATCGTTCTTGCCTTCTTCATCTATCTCGTGCTTGATCGACTTGTACTCCTCCTCGTTGATAATCCCCTTCTTTTTTAAAAGATCAAGAATCTTGTCGACTTTATCATCTTCAGCGAGACCTATAGTGGTCCAGGTCAGGGTAACCACTACCACCACCAGGGTGGTGAGTGCTATAATGTGTTTCATCCTTTTCACCTCCTTCATCTTTATGCTTTTCTAAGATAACTCCAGTTCGATGCTGTACTCGTAGGGAAGCGCATCTTCTGCACCGGTTGCCAGAAGGATTGCTGACGTGATCCAGGCATAGGCGAGGGGATGAGTCTCGTCGGCAAATCTAAACTTGCCGATGATGCTCGTGTTCCCGTAGCCAAACTGGATAAAAGGTTCTAAAAGGTTACTATCGGTATCGAACCAGCAGCCAGCGATAAAGAACAATCTCCCCTCATCGCTATTTTTACAGGTGATCTTAAGGGTGCCGGTTCCTAAGCAAATGATCAGGTAATTTCCCATGTCCAGCGGGTATCCTGCTGTTTGTGATACCTTGAAGGAATCCTTCTTACCAAAGCTAATCACTTTTACTTCCGGAATGATACCGGTTGGTGCGAGGAGTAACTCCTCTTCTGCTCCCAGCCGTGTGCTGGTGGCAGTGCTGCAGATTAAAAATGCAGTTGACATCAGAATCAAAAAAACCCTTTTTTTCATTTTTTATCACCTCCTTTTGATTTTTTAGTATTATTGTAATATTATTGTAGTATTATAAGAGTATTATAAGAGTATAAGGATTAAAGTCAAGAAAAAATAGGTTTTTTAAGTAATCCCTCAGTTATAGGGGGTAATGGATAAAAAAATACTTGCGTTCCGATTCT
>CAYYOQ010000100.1:0-3051 GCA_964473235.1 uncultured Thermodesulfobacteriota bacterium
TCTCACCCACCTTGAGCAGGTGGTAGAGTTCCCGGGTAATATCTTTATACACCTAACTCAATATTCTTCGACTCATACCTTCTTCCGTATTAAAATCCCACCCACCAAGGGAAAACATTTCTTCATTGCCTCTCACCTCATGAATACCATAAAGCTCCGGCTCTCTCCCGAAACAGGAATGGCGATCGAGATGAAAGGGGCTGAATTCAAAGTGATTGAAAGGAGAGCGGAAGAGATCTTGATTTCTCCTAAAAAACGCACACGTCTCATACGCCTCATCTACCGTCTCGTGGGGAAGGCCAATCATAGCAAATACTCTAAAGAAGATGTGGGCATCGGTACAGTGTTTCAATATCCCTTCAGCCTGTGCAACTGAAATCCCTTTTTTTACCACCTCTAGCCTCCTCTGACTGCCTGATTCAAGGCCAAAAAGAATCTTGCGGCATCCTCCCCGGTAGAGGAGATGGCAGAGCTCCTTATTGAATCCTGAGTCAAACCTGGCATAGCAGAGGTAACGTATGGTGAGGTTTCGTTTGATAATTTCAGTAGAAAGTTTTGCTAAAAGTTCCGGATGGCAGGACTCATCGGTAAACTGGAAATAGGGTGTTTTATACTTGGCAGCTAATTCTTCCAGTTGATCAACAATCAGATCTACCTCCTTTACCCGATATTCTTTTCCTGGAATTTTATTTATAAAAGGGATCTCACAAAAATAGCACTTTCCCCAGTAACATCCCTTCCCTAAATTAAAGGGAAGCACCACTTGAGGAGCTAAATACTCATTGAGAGGAAGCCCATCAAAATCAGGGGTGGGAAGTCGGTTCAAATCCTCTACATGAAAAGGGGTGTGTACCTTCACCTCTCCCTGATGGGTATAGAGTAAATTGGGAACACCATCATAACCACTTCCCTCTTTCATGGAGTTCAAAAGAAGGTTGAGTGCAGTTTCCCCCTCATATACAATCACCCCTTTACACAATGAAAAGAATTCAGGTTCCTTCTTCAGCTCCTGAATAAACTTTACAAAGACAGTACCTCCGATAAAAACCTGATACCCGGCTTTGTTCAAACGGTGAGAAAGGGTGAGTCCCGGTATAATCTGCTGGTAGTTAAGGATGGAGATACCAATAAAATCCGGTTTCAACTGCGATACCTTGGGAAGTAGATACCGGTCATACAATCGACCAAAGAGGTTGGCGTCATCATCAAAAACCGCCTTTTGCAGCTCAGAAAGTCGGTCACTACGATACGCCGTTTCAAACACCTGACCATCTATCTGATATCTAAGCTTGGGATGGAGTGAGGTACAAATGAGGTCCAGTGCCTGATTGATAGTCTTACGAGCCCATCTGAATTGTTCACGATGGTAAAACTCATCACTCCTTAAAATTTCTATCGCCCTACCAATTTCTCCGGGCAGTTTCTTACCCGCGCGGTAGACTTCGTAGAGACGGTGCCAATAGGAAGCCTCATCCCACCCTTTCTTCTCGCTGCGATCTATCCCAGCCATTGTATCTTCACATTGTCTTAAGGCTGAAGTAAGATTTTCCGGCTCAAGCAGCTTGAGGGTCAGCTCTAGGTCTACATCCCATAGTTCAACGGTGTGACCTTCTTTTCTGAGAGAGGCTGCGAGGCAGGCAAGCGCTAAATGAGGGCCCCGGGGGTCAGCAATAGGAGGGAAAATGAGAAGGACTTTCATGAAATTGACAGGTACTACTTATCTTTGGGCTTGAAGATAAATTGGGCAGCTTTTTTTCTCCTGCGGGCATCAGGACTTAAATCTTTAAGGTCCTTAAGTAACTCCTGGTTCTTAGCATAGACGATATCCACTACCCGCTCAGTAGCAAAGCGTTTCATCGACTCTGCACATACTTTAAGCTTTAAAGTGGTCTTATGCCAGGTCTCCATGATTCTCTCATCATCTTGATCAACAATATCTATGGCATCGGCAGGGCATACATACTTACAAGCCCCGCAGCCAATGCAGACACTGGAGGTTTCATACCACGGGGTATTGATACTGGTACTCGTCCCGCGTCCCGCGTAGTGGATTGCGCCCACATCCAAAATCTCACCACACACCCGAACACACAAACCACACAGCACACAGCGATCCCCCTTGGCAGAAGTGTCAATGTGGGTAAAACGAGTAGTCGCTACCCCATACTTTTTTGCGAGCTCCTGAATTTTTTTTGAGCCGGGTGCCTCAGCAAGGTACAGTTCAAGCAGTACCTTTCTCACCTGGACAACCTGTGGTGTTTCAGTTTCAATCTCCAGTCCTTCTGAGGCAGTAAGGTTACAGGAAGTGGTGAGTCCTGGTCTTCCACCCGCCTTCACCTCAACCATACAGAGCCGGCATGATCCATAGGGAGAAAGGCCTTCAAGATAACAGAGAGAGGGTATATCAATGCCTTCCCTTTTCAAAACTTGAAAAGCGGTTTCACCTTCTCTTGCATCGTATTTCTTCCCGTTGATCACAATAGTAGTCATACCCCCCTCTCCTTCATCAATTTATTTTTTCTAATCCACCTTGACTGCATCAAATTTGCACGTCTCATAACAGGCGCCGCACTTGATACATTTTTTCTTATTAATGGTATGAACTTCTTTTTTTTCGCCGGAGGTAGCCCCAGTAGGACAAACTCGTACACATGCATGACATCCGGTGCATGACTCCGCGTCAATTGAATAGCTTATCAATTCCTTACAGACCCCTGCCGGACATTTATGGTCTCTAATATGTGCCTCATACTCATCTCGAAAATAGCGGAGGGTAGTCAAAACAGGATTGGGGGCTGTCTGTCCTAATCCACATAAAGAAGCGGATTTAACCACTGATGCCAGTTCTTTTAACTCATCAATTTGGCTCATTTTACCCTTACCCACCGAGATGTCTTCTAAGATCCCCAGCATATGTTCGAGTCCTCTTCGGCAGGGGATACATTTCCCACACGATTCTTCTCTGGTGAAAGAAAGAAAATATTTTGTGATGTCCACCATACAGGTATTTTCATCCATCACTACCATACCACCCGAACCCATTATTGAACC
>CAYYOQ010000100.1:3151-7626 GCA_964473235.1 uncultured Thermodesulfobacteriota bacterium
ACCACGTTTCAACGTTATTAATAATAGTTGGTTTGCCATTAAGGCCACTTACCGCCGGGAAAGGCGGGCGGGGACGGGGACGACCTGATTCGCCCTCGATTGAAGCAATGAGGGCAGTCTCCTCACCGCACACAAATGCCCCTGCACCGCACACAATATGAATATCAAAATTAAAGCCATTGGAGATATTCTTCCCTAAAAACCCGTAGGCTCGTGCTTGTTCTAGTGCGATTTTTAACCTTTCAATCGCTAAGGGATATTCGGTACGCACATAGATGATTCCCTCATCGGAACCAATCGCAAAGGCGCCAATCACCATACCTTCAATCAGCATATGAGGGTCGCTTTCCATTTCGTTCCTGTTCATATATGCACCAGGGTCACCTTCATCGGCATTACAGATGATGTATTTTTTATCACTTTTTGATTTCCGGGCAATCCCCCACTTGGTAGCGGTGGGAAACCCTGCACCACCCCTACCACGCAGTCCCGCATCACCGACAACCTTTAATATCTCATCAGGAGACATACTGGTGATCACTTTGAGCGCATTAGCATATCCCCCCACCGCGATATATTCATCAATACTTTCAGGATTGATTAATCCACTCTCCCTCAAAACGATCTTTTTCTGCTTTTTGTAAAAAGGGATCTCATAAAAATGGGGAATATCAGCATAACCGGTTCCATACTTTATACCCTCAGGCTGGATAAAATTTTCCATCTCCTCTATTTTACAGAAGACCTTTTTATCATATAATTTGTTTCCCACTATCTGTGAGACAATGGCACGGGCATCGTCTTCAGTAACCTGATGATATATCACAAGAGGGGTACGTGGCCTCGATACATTTACTAAGGGCTCTTCTCCACAAAAACCCAAACATCCTGTTTTGGTAATAGACATATCCAATGTATTTTTTTTTGCTTCTTCATGAAAAACATTGTATACGCCCTCTGCCCCCGCTGCGATTCCACAACTCCCTAAACCAACTGCAATCCTTACCTTGTGGGGAAGAAAACTTTTTAAACCCTTAGTTTTTATTTTTTGCAAATGCGCCAAGGTCCTCATTTTCATAGTTACCCCTTATAGTTAGCCAAAATCTTAGGCATCTTATCCATAGTATTATAACCGTATATATCCTTACCTACTTTAAGTACAGGTGCTAAACTACAGCACCCAATACACCGAACGGTCTCCAAGGTAAACTTCATATCTTCTGTGGTATCACTCGGTTTAATACCTAACAGGCGAGACAATTCGTCAACAATCTTGGGAGCGCCTCTTACATGACACGCTGTACCCAAACAAACATGTACTATATGTTCACCACGAGGCTTTAAGGTAAATGCTGAATAGAAAGTAGCTAAACTAAAAAGCTGAGACAAATGTACCTGCAATTTTTCGCTCACTTCCTTCAACACCTCCTGAGGCAAATAGCCATACACCTCCTGGATCTTTTCAAGTACAGAAATGATTTCACCAGGTTTGCCCTGATATTCTTCGATTATCTTACCTAAGGTACTCTCCATCGGCTCCTCCACCATAACTTAAAATCAAAAGTTCCCTATCTTTTTCTCTTAGCAGTTTTTTGATTCCTGGATTGATAACGGCTACCTTTTTTCTTGGATTTCATTTTACCTGCACCTACCACCCTCTTTTCCAGTGCGTCTGCAACCTAGTGCAACCCAAGATCCTTAAGTCTTTTTCTGGTGGGAATGCCCTCAGGTGTCCACCCCCTCAAGTGATAATAGTGATCAAGGATCTTTTCATATTTCACCTGATCAATGGGTGGCAGTGGTGTTGGCCCCACCGCATGCTCACCAGGACATTCCTGATGGAGACACTTCCAGTTGGGCAGGTCATCTTCCCGCGTGATGCCCCTCATCACAATAGCCGCTCTCTCAATTTGATAAGCCCTCTCACCAATCTCCAGCAGCTTCTCCTTGGTAAATTTTATACCAGTTAGATAGTAGAGTGCCTTAGTAAGATAACTCCACATCTTCTCCAGATCCTTTGGCCGGTCGTGCCAATAACCAAAATTACCAAAAGGGAATTTACAAATGCCCAGTGAATCTGGCAGTTCAAAAAAGTTTTCGTAAAACTGCACCAATCTCGCCTTCGCTTCTGGATGATAGGAAAGAAGGTCTCCCGCTTCTTTAAATCCGGTTATATACCTGGCCACCGAGGGACTTTCCATCCACTCTGCAGTGGGCAATCCCGTTAGCTGGTGAGCGCCCCGTGGTGAGAGCGCCAGCGAGAGCATGGCGCCGATAGCCGAACGTGTCTCAAAGCCTGGTGAACACATCCCCTTCTGGTGGTACACACACTTGAGTGCCTCTTCACCGAGTGCTTTGCCGACCCGGTACGGACCTTCCGCCAATGTGTCTCCACACCCCTTCCTGAGGGCGATTTTGGTCACGAGTTCAATCATGCCTTCACCATTACCCCATCGCATAGGCACACCATCGGTAAAGGTCTCATCTATAATTCCCTTATCATACCACTCCATCAGATTAGAAAAGGTATTGCCCAATTCCACCGGATCAAGCCCTAGATCATTGCACAGTGCGTGAAGTTTGAGAACCACTTTCCCCCTTGGCTCAAGACAGTTATGTCCCAAGGACACAATCGAGTCATAACCAGGTCCCCCACTGCAGGAGGAAGGGATATCTTCACCTCGGTATGCACCAAGGCAGTGTATAGGACAGCTTGCGCAGGCATCCTGTCTCACCCACCATTTATCTCCCATCATCTCGGTGAGCTCAATGTCACCCGACCAGACACCACACTGGTTCCAATTCTTCAGAGGTGTCATTCCCCTCTGCCCGATAAGTCTGGTGAATCCTGGAGTTCCATACTTCGACATAATCCTATAGCTCTGACTATGAAGTTTACCAAAGTGGGGATCCATGAGGTCTTGCTGGCACTTAAGAGAGAGCTCAAGGAAATTCTTTGCATCAAAAACCGCAACACCCGTACTTCCTTTAATCACCAGGCCTTTAAGGTTTTTGGATCCCATTACTGCTCCGCCTCCGCCTCTTCCAAGACTGTTCGCGCGCTGAGTCCTCACACTGGCAAATCTTACCAGTTTCTCACCTGCAGGGCCAATCACTAATGCTTGAGCTCCCCTATGCCTCTCGTGCAATACCCGGATACACTCATCGACACCTTTTCCCCATATATCTTTAGCAGGTCTTAATTCAATGCGGTCATCTTCAATATAAATATAGGTCGGTCTGGCAGCTTTTCCCCTGATCACCACCGTATCCCATCCTGCACACTTTAGCTCTGGCCCTATCGCTCCACCTACATTCGAATCCCCCCATCCACTATAGGACAGCGGAGAAACAAAGGTCGCCTGCAATCGACCTGCGCATGGCCAGGTAGTTCCACAGAGTGGTCCTGCTCCCAAAATGATTTCATTTACTGGATCAAAAGGAGGAACCTTAGCCACATCAATGTCCTGAAAGAGTATGATATGGTTAAGAGCTCTCCCTCCTAGATAGTTCTTAAAATATGAGCTCGTGTCTTCAGTAGTATAGCTTCTTGTGCTCAGGTCAATCCTTAATAGTTTCCCCGTAAAGCCATACATATCATCTACCTCCTGCTAATCCCATTTTCATGATGTTCTTTATTCGCGCCCTCTGCCTGATGATATCATAGGCTCTCGCCATAGCATACTCAATAGCACCGGTAGGGCAAAATTTTGCACAGGCAGGATCTCCTGAGCAGAGGTCGCACTTTACTACTTTTTTGGTTAAGGGATCTACTGAAATTGCTCCAAAAGGACATGCAATAGTACACATCCTGCAGCCAATGCACTTATCCTCGTTGAGTATCTTAGCACCAGTGGTTTCATCCACAGAGATCGCTTTAGCTGGACAGATAGTCATGCAGGCAGGCTCTTCACACTGTTGACACTGCATGGGAACATCGAGAATCTCTTCATCAAAATGGATTGTTCTCCTTCGGGAACTGGCAGGATTACATACTCCGGTTTGCACTAGTGAACACACTGTTTCACAGGTCTTGCATCCTGTACATTTACTTACTTCAAATAATAGCAATTTTTGCATATTCATCTCCTCATACTTCAAACTTAATGTATGGAGCATTGTATGAATCTGAGAATTTTCTTCTCACAATGAGTAATAAGTATTGTCATTCCCGCACAGGCGTGAATCCAAAAAGAATTTTTAAGTGGTTAACTATAGATTCCTGGATTCCTGCGTTTGCAGGAATGACCCAAATAAGGCACTACCAAAATTTCAACTATCTTTGGCCAGATTTTAAAACAAATTAAGATGAATTATCTTAAGTAAATTAGCGAAGCACTCTCATAACGAACGCGGGAGTGCTTCGTTTGTCCATAATCTATTTATTAAGAAATCTGGATTTTACTTCATAATTTTTACCTTATGCCATCCCTTTTCATAGGGGGTTAAGAAGAAGAGTTTCAGCTTCATCTCGC
>CAYYOQ010000101.1:0-7611 GCA_964473235.1 uncultured Thermodesulfobacteriota bacterium
GTATAGTAACCAGAAGGATTGTAGTCTAAATTGAACCTCATTTCTGCATGGTAGTGGGCAAGAAAATCACCGCTTAGGTTGTAAAGAAAGAGACAGAGCAGGACGTTCGCGACGAACCATCCCGCAGCCCAGGCGACTATAATCTTATAGCTTCCCTCCCCCACTCTTTTCCACAGTACCACAAACAGCACTACTAAAAAAATGGGTAGAGTAACTATCGCGTTAATCTTGACTGCAACAGCTGCGCCCACGATAAAACCAGAGAGGGTAGTAAGTAACAAATAGAACCGCTCTTGGTAGCGGTTATAGCTTACCAGTAAAAGCAATGCACCGCCCCAGACAAAGGTTGAGAGAAGCACATCATTACTCAAGGTGCTGGCATGAACCGCATCGAGCGGAAAGGTCAGATACGCAACTGCCGCACAAATTCCTGCCAAGGGGCCTGAGAGAATGGTTCCCGCACAATATACCAGAACAGTGTTAAGCAGTGAGGCAAAAAGAATGGGAAGTACGATGCTCCAGTCATACCAGCCAAAAAGGTACACAGGCAGCGCAATCGCATAGAGCACCAACGGGCGGCAGGCAAAAACCCCATGGGTTCCTATGGGGGGATAAGAGCCTCTTACTATTTGAGAAGTGAAATCAGCATAGGCGGGATCATCACCTAACACAAAGCCTGAAAAAAGAACAACACGTAAAACGCAGGCACACACGAGCAGGAGGGAAATTATAGTAAGGTGAAATCGGACAGAATATCCTTGCATCAGTATCCCATATTGCAATAATCTTTTGACATACCTATTTGCCTAAGAGCTCCCGCGTCACCTTAGTATCCATCTCTTCAAAGATCTACACTCACCATACTTCTATAGCACACTGGCGTGCATCACCTCCCCACGTATCCACTACCGCTATTCCCAATGCCAAGGACTGCACGCACGCCACACCATCCTGAAGTCTACTCAACCTGTGCAATATCATCAATTAAAATATGACCCCACTTTTCATCTGAGTCATCAACAATCTGAATCCTCGCGCTTTCCCCTCGATATTTTTTCACATCCCACATCACATAGTGCATTTCTTCTGAACCATTGCCTGACGCAGTTTTCACTACATTCCCATCCACCAATAAGTTGATACACGTTTTACGAGGGTGATATCCTCCACCAATGAGAAAACGAATATAATTCCCTGATAGGGTAAATGGCGTTGACAGGAGCTCACCAGTTTCCAAATCACTATTATTTAAAAACGAATTTACATAAAAATTCCCCTGATAATTTTTTATTCTTACGGTGTTGTCCCATTCCCCTGGGTATGCTGGTCTCCTGTCAAAAGCCCTTCCCTTTACCTGCCAGTCTTTATAATTTCCCGTCTCAAAATCAAAATTTATACTTGAGGGTAATGGACTTACAGAGTAAATTTTATTCAACAATACACCTTCATAATAAATTTCGAAACCTTCATCTCCAAAACGCTTTACCAGATCAGCTGGTGACCAGGTTGAATTGAATTTTATATATTTTCCTTCCTTATACTTAAGGGTATACACTCGATCATCAAAAAAAACTCTCTCAACAATCCAAGGATAGAGAAAAATAGCACGATTTTTAGAAAGGTAGCCCGGAGGTGCATGTTTTTCATGCCCGGGAGTAGATCGTTCAGAAATTTTTTGCCTGCTAATCACAGGATCATTTTGACCCAACATGTCTATTACCCTAATATCGGTATATACTGCAGGAAACCCTGCGAAGGAGTGCGCAATCACCTCATCTGGTTTCAACACTATTGCCAACGCCTCAGCCGTCTCCTCAGCCAAACTCTTAGGCATGTTCATCATACTGCGTGTCGCCAGTTCTTCAAAAATGTGTCTCTTTTCCGGAAAGTAGGTGCTTGCTGAAGATATGCACACTACCGACACAAGATACAAAGAAAACGCAGAAATGCCCAACACCCTCTTCAGAACACTCTCCCTTTCTCCGAACCATGCAAAAACTTCTGATGAAGCCCAGGTCAAAAACATTGCCATCAAGGGCATTATAGGGGCATAGTAACGAAATCCCATCCAGTCCCCCCCTACCCATACCGTATAGAGTACGTACACCGCTACTATTACCACCCAGCTCATCATCCAGAGGAAAGGTCTATGGATAATGAACACCACGACTATCGGAATTAACCAAAGGTAGAGCCAGCTCTCCACCAAAAATGATGATAGGTATTTGAATCCTCTTGAAAAATACTGGATGCTATTTACTTTATTGTAGAAGGTATTAGGCAGTAGATCATGGTAGAAGTAGAGCTTCCAGAGGCCATAGAGCATGAGGGGAACAATAAAAACCACTAACCAGGCTCGAACATCCTTCTTAAAAACCGAGAGTCTAAAACGAGACCTATAGAAGAGGAGCATTAAAAAAACGAGCGCGGTAATCATCGCACCTTCGGGGCGAGTTAACATCAATAATAAACAGGAAAGGGCGAGCCATCCACTCGTGTGCAGTTGATTGTCCAAAACCACATAGCTCAGGTAGAAGCTGAGCGTAAGGAGAAATGTAAACAGTGATGTCTCTAAACCACTTGTTGACCATAGGGTAAACGTTCTATTATTTGCCAGTATCATCAAAGGTAACAGTGTCAACCATTTCCTCTTTCCCCATAGCTGAAATGAGAGCATCCATACGACCAGCAACGTACCTACACCGAAAGTTATTCCCAAAATCTGACTGCTCGATGGCATATCCAACCCAATTTTATACACAAGGCTGAGTATCACCATCCAAAGAAAATTGGTATACCCTTCTACCCTCTCACCAAGGTTGTATACCGGCCCATGTCCTTCAGCAAGGTGGCGGGAATAGCGCATGGTAATATAGGCATCATCAACGATAAAACGTAATGCGAGACTGTTGTAAACTGCTATGGCAATCACTAACACTATCGCCAGTGTAAGGCATAAAGGCATCCATTGAATCATGGTAAACTTATTAAGGTCACGCATGAGCATAATCTCTCTATTTCATGAACTCGAAATGCTCACTATAAAAATTAATTGACAAACGATATCCAGCAATTCTTTTATACACACTAGCTGGCCCTCACCGCCCTTTTTTAGAAAAACAGATACTTGATCAAGCTAAACCCGTACCTAAACCACACCCTTTTAATATTAATCTTCGAATACCCCATCTTTCTCGTATACTCATGACTCGGCACCTCAGCCATCCTAAAACCTTTCTTTAAAGTCTTCATAATCATTTCTTGTTCAATGGTGGTAATGTTTTCTTTGAGGTCCAATTGCTTAATCACTGAGGTTTTGATGGCACGGAACCCATTCTGGCTCTCACTCAGTTTTACTTTAAACCTCCAGTTGATACAGGCAGTAATAAATGAGCTGCCCATGAGGCGAAAACACTCGTCAAAACCCCCATGGAGTTCACTTGACCCTCCAATGAGTCGTGATCCCGAAACGTGGTCTGCTTCATCTTTGAGGATGGGTTCTACCAGTCTTGGTATATCTTTCGGGTCATGAGAGCCATCCGCGTCAATAAAGACAATGATCTCACCCTTCACAAACTTTATTGCGTGGCGCAGCGCTTCCCCTTTCCCCTTTTTGTTGTCCAGTATCACTTTTACACCCAGACTTTGAGCTACTTCTCGTGTAGTATCCTTGGAGTGTCCATCGACTACCAGGATCTCATCGGCATAAGGTTTGCACCCTTCAATAATCTCAGCTACCGTCTTCTCTTCGTTGAGGGTGGGAATAATAATAGAAAGGGTACGCTGATGGTGGCTCATCCTCTACCTCACTTTTCGCAAATGTACTTGATATTTTTTAATTATTGAGATACTAAACAAAATTTAAAAATAAGTAAAGTTCATTCTTACCCCTGTCGATAGTATCACTAAACTCCGTTAGATATTCGGGTGGGGTTTACACCTTACCCAAACTTATCCTTTGGATCGGTATGATAGGTTATCACTACGTAAGACTTATATAAACGCTTGGAATACACCCCGCTATGAATCACGGGGCTTTCTAACGGAGTAAAACTATAAAACCTGCCGCTACATTACAGCTTGACCCTCATAGTATACTAGTGTTATAGTTTAATAACCTAGAGAGTTAGCTCCATCATCACTGTGCGTTGAGGTGAACAATTTATGGCTGAACCTGAAGGAAAAGAACCTATCGAGATACCAGACGTCCTTCCTCTGCTTCCCGTGAGAGATATTGTCATTTTTACCTACATGTTTCTCCCGCTCTATGTGGGAAGGGAATCATCTATCAATGCCGTTGATGAAGCCCTCGGGAAAGACCGTCTGATTCTTCTGGTAACCCAGAAGGACCCCAACAATGATAGCCCCAAGCCCGATGAAATCTACTCCGTCGGAACGGTGGCAATGATCATGAAAAAGTTTAAACTTCCTGACGGGAGAGTGAAGATACTGATTCAGGGTCTGGTCAAAGCAACCATTAAGGAATACCTCGAAGAGAAAAACTTTTTCCAGGTTACGATAAAACAGATAGTAGACCCCACGTTGGAAATTTCTTCAGAAGTTGAAGCGTTGATGAGGACTGCGAAAGAACAGTGCGAAAAGATTCTCTCGCTCAAGGGACTGGTGTCAACCGAGGTCATTGAAATTTTAGACAATGTAAATGAACCGGGCAGACTCGCTGACCTCATCGCCTCAAATTTGAGACTGAAGATAGAAGAATCCCAGCAGATCCTAGAACTCCTTAATCCTGTGGTGAGGCTTAAAAAGGTTAATGAGCACCTCACCAAAGAACTTGAAGTCTCCATCATGCAGGCCAAAATCCAATCCCAGGCCAAAGAGGAGATGAGCAAGACCCAGCGAGAATATTTTCTGCGAGAGCAGCTGAAAGCGATCAAGTCAGAGCTGGGGGAAATTGACGAGAAGGCTGCTGAAATCAATGAGTTTTCAAAAAAGATCACCGATGTTAAAATGCCCCCCGATGTTGAAAAAGAGGCTCGAAAGCAGCTGGGAAGACTGGAACAGATGCACACTGATGCCGCAGAGGCTTCCATCATCAGGACCTACCTTGACTGGCTGGTGGAGCTTCCCTGGAGTAAAAGCACCAAAGATAACCTCGACATCCAAAAAGCCAAGAAGGTCTTGGATGAAGACCACTATAATTTAGAAAAGGTGAAAGAGAGGATACTGGAATACCTCGCGGTGAGAAAACTGAAAAAGAAAATGAAGGGACCTATTCTCTGCTTCGTAGGACCTCCGGGGGTGGGCAAAACCTCACTGGGTAAATCGATTGCGCGCGCGCTGGGGAGAAAGTTTACCAGAATTTCCCTGGGAGGGATACGGGATGAAGCTGAAATCAGAGGGCACCGTAGAACCTATATCGGGGCTCTTCCCGGGAGAATCATCCAGGGCATCAAACAAGCGGGGAGCAACAATCCGGTGTTCATGATGGATGAAATAGACAAGGTAGGAGCAGATTTTCGGGGAGATCCTTCTGCGGCACTTTTAGAAGTGTTAGACCCGGAGCAAAACTATGCCTTCAGTGACCACTACCTCAATCTCGCCTTTGACCTCTCCAATGTGATCTTCATCACCACCGCTAATCTGGTTGATCCTATCATTTCTGCCCTTAAAGACCGAATGGAGATCATCACCATCTCAGGATACACCGATGAAGAAAAGTTAATGATTGCCAAAAAATTCCTCATCCCCCGCCAGTTAGAAGAAAATGGTATCAATAAAAAGAACGTAAAATTTACTGACAAAACTATTCTCACCATCATTTCTCACTACACTCAAGAGGCCGGCTTAAGAAATCTAGAACGTGAAATTGCCAGCATCTGCCGAAAGGTTGCGAGAAAAATAGCAGAAAACAAACTCAACCTTCACCATATCACCCCTGATAATCTCCATAAGTACCTGGGGGTGCCTCAACACCTTCCCGAGGAAGAGCAGGAAGCCAACCAGATAGGTGTCGCCACCGGATTAGCCTGGACCCAATCGGGAGGAGAGGTGCTCCATGTCGAGGCATCAACCATGAAGGGCAAAGGAAATCTCACCTTGACCGGTCACCTTGGTGATGTGATGAAAGAGTCCGCACAGGCAGCGTTAAGCTATGCCCGTTCCAAAGCGAAAGAACTCAACATCAGTCCCGAATTCTATGAAAAATTAGATGTTCACATCCATGTGCCTGCCGGCGCCATTCCTAAAGATGGACCCTCGGCGGGAGTCACTATGGCGACCGCGCTGGTGTCTGCGCTCACCAGAACACCGGTGAAGAAGGAGGTAGCCATGACCGGAGAAATTACCCTGAGAGGAAGGGTACTCCCGGTAGGTGGTCTCAAAGAAAAGTCCCTGGGTGCCATACGTGCGAAGGTAAAGACTATTATTGTTCCAGAAAAAAACAAAAAGGACCTGGAGGAAATCCCCCAGAATATTAAAAAGAAACTGAACTATGTGTTTGCCCGTACTATGGACGATGTCCTCCACAATGCCTTATTAAACAGTAAAAAGATTAGCAAAGGTAAAAAGAAGAACTAGGTGGACATCAAAGAGATAGGTGAGTCTGGGCTGATTCAAAGAATTGCTGATAGATATCGCTCATCTCATCCTGCCATTATTTCGGGTATTGGGGATGATGCCGCTGCAGTAAGCATCACTGCACCCTCCCTGCTGCTCGCCACCAGTGACCTTTTGATCGAAGGTATTCACTTTAACCTCTCCTCCACCGATAGCTATCACCTCGGCTGGAAATCACTCGCGGTGAACTTAAGCGACATCGCTGCCATGGGAGGCACCCCCCGTTTCTTTTTAGTATCACTGGCACTTCCTCCCCACCTCCAGGTGGAGTTTATTGACGATCTCTATCGAGGCATGATTGAGCTCGCCACTAAATTTAATACCCAGCTGGTGGGAGGAGATACCAATGCCTCACCTGATAAGCTTATGATTGCAATCACTCTCTTAGGAGAAGCACATCCTGACCACCTTCTCACCCGCAGCGGTGCCCAGGCAGGCGACTCCCTCTATGTCACCGGTACCCTGGGTGATGCTGCCCTCGGCCTTCATATGATAGAAAAGGAGAGCAAATCTAAGAAGGCACGCCCTCCCCATCAGTTAACCTTAAAACATCTTGCCCCCTACCCCAGGATCCAAGAAGGAAAAGCTCTCGCAGCACATCGATTAGCCTCTGCCATGATTGATATCAGTGATGGTCTTTGCAGCGACCTCCAACGAATGCTTACCTTAAGTGGAGTAGGCGCAACTATCCGCCTCTCTCGACTTCCCCTATCAAAGCAATTTAGGGAATACCAGAACCACCATCCTCATGATACAATAATTGACTTCGCCCTTAGTGGCGGTGAGGATTACGAACTCCTTTTTACCTCCCCTCCCGCCAAGGAGAGGAAACTCTTAAGGTGTGCCAAAACATGGGGGGGGCCTCTCAGTAAGATTGGAGTGATTACCTCCTCAAAAGGCCTGGTAGTTTTAGATCAGGATAAAAAACCATACCCTGTGGACGTCCATGGATATGATCACTTTTCCTCTCCTAAGAGAACGAGCAAAAACTATCCTAAGCGTCCTTTAAAATCCTCCATCCGAAGCAAATCCTAA
>CAYYOQ010000102.1:0-7590 GCA_964473235.1 uncultured Thermodesulfobacteriota bacterium
TTGATGCAATCACGAGTTAATATGTAATTACTTTAATGAAACGTTGTACTAGATGAGACTTAAGCGTATCTTTTGATGGGTGGTGGTGGGGACTTCTTGCTCACCGGTGGGGAGGGGAGCGGATAGGGACATTTTGATATCCATCTCCATCTCGCTCTCAACCAAAATGCCTTTTTCATAGGCAAAGTAGGTGGTACCCTTTCCTTTACCACCCCCTTTGATGTTCATCTTTGCTCCTTCACCACCTTTAAAATTCATAGAAATGGTGGAATCTATCACTGCACACTTATGTTCATTCTTCTCTTCTCGCCTCACAAAGGTGTATTGAGATGCTACCTCTACACCCAGTTGAGATTGAGGTAGGTCTTGTTTTTGTGTCCAGCTATCTCCTACCTTGATTTTGTGTTCGGGAAATTTAGGGTAGAGATTTAAGAGCATGTTTTTGATATCACTGCCCAGCCCCTGTAATCCTACCATGGCGCGCATTCCTTGAGGTTCCACTATCTCACCACTTAAGTTAATTTTTATCTTGTCAGTTTTCCCCACCTTTGATTTACCCATAGTACTGGGTATTTCCTTACCCCCCACATTCATTTTCATATCAAAGGAGTCATAGGTGATGGCGAGTTCTGCTACTCCCTGGTCAATCTTTTCTACCTTCTGGGTAAAGCTGATTTCAGTTTTACTGGGCATCTCCATCTTCTTCCCCATGAATTCGGTAGTGGTGACAGAATCTTGGGTAAGTTTGTATTGGTGCTGATCCCCCTGGTTAAACTTCAGACTTAATTTGAGGGCCCTTTCACCACAGCCAGTCAAAAGCATAAGTGCCAGAGCGATAACCCATGGAAATACGTTTTTTATCTTCATCGGTTTTTTCCTCCAGTAAAAAAGCGGGTAGGTACTACTATGCTGAATTTCACTTTCAGGACACCCTAATCAAATCTCTTCTAAAAGTCAATGAAAATTTTTGGGGTATTACCCTCTCCCCTAGTAACGTTTGACGAGACCATCACGTTTAACTTAGCAAAAAAGCACCTCACTCGGGAGGTGCTTTTTTGTAGAGCAAAGTATATTTTATGAAAAGGTGGCTATAATTTTGCCTCAGATATCCTCATCGCGTAGAAAGAACGATAGACAAAGATGAGGGCGATAGCGAAGAACGCACAGGCAAGTCCAATCCTCAGGCCGGGTGAGGTCATGGAGATGGCAATTTCTGTCGCTAAGAGCCCGAAGAGGGTGGTAAACTTGATCACGGGGTTTAGTGACACCGATGAGGTATCTTTGAAGGGATCCCCCACCGTATCACCCACCACGGTAGCCTCATGGAGAGGAGTATTCTTTTCCCGTAAATCAACTTCCACAATCTTCTTGGCGTTATCCCAGGCGCCTCCTGCATTAGCCATGAAGATTGCCTGGTAGAGGCCAAAGAAGGCGATGCCGATGAGATACCCGATAAAGAAATTGGGATTAAAGAAGGCCAGGGACAGCGTCATAAAAAAGATGACCACAAAAATATTGATCATCCCCTTTTGGGCATAGATGGTACAGATCCTGACCACTTCTTTACTATCCTGGATGGAGGCTTCTTTTTTATCCAGCCTGATGTTCTCTTTAATAAACACTACTGCGCGATAGGCTCCCGTCACCACCGCTTGAGTTGCGGCTCCAGTAAACCAGTAGATCACTGCACCGCCCATCAGGAGACCGAGGATGATTTCAGGCTGCACCAGACTCAGTTTTGCCACCACATTTCCAAAAATGTGCTCTAGGAGGATGATAATCCCAAACACCATGGTGGTTGCACCGACCACTGCTGTTCCGATAAGCACGGGCTTCGCAGTGGCTTTAAAGGTATTTCCTGCCCCATCGGCTAATTCTAGGTAGCGTTTGGAGTTTTCAAAGTCGGGGTCGAAGCCGAAATCCTTTTTTATTTCTTCCTTCACGTGGGGAACCTGTTCAATCATGGAGAGTTCATAAATCGATTGGGCATTGTCTGAAACCGGTCCAAAGCTGTCAACGGCAATGGTAACAGGTCCCATACCGAGAAAGCCGAAGGCAACAAGACCAAACGCAAACACTGGTGCGGCAAAGGCAAACTCGGGAGGCATTAGGGCTTGGATGGAAGGATTTGTCGATACCAGATAGGAGATGAACATGAGCACCAGTATGGTCAGTCCCTGCCAGAAGGCGGAAAAGTTTCCCGCCACAAAGCCTGAGAGTATGTCAAGCGATGCACCACCTTGACGGGCAGAATTCACCACCTCCTGAACGTGGCGGGAGGTGGTGCTGGTAAAAACTTTGGTAAATTCTGGTATCAGCGCCCCGGCGATGGTGCCGCAACTGATAATTGCTGAGAGTGCCCACCACAGAGAGTTGAGCGGTGAGGAAAGATCAGCGAGCAGCACATAGCTTGCACCAAAGGTAACCAGAATGGAAATGGTAGAGGTGAGCCAGACTAAATTGGTGAGCGGTTGCTCAAAATGAAAGTTTTTCTCTTTGCCATACAGGGAATGACTCAATTTGTTGTTCACAAAGTAGGATACAACAGAGGTAACGATCATAAGAATACGCATGATGAAGATCCAGACGATGAGAATACCAGCCATGGCGGCATTATGAGCGAGTGCCAGTGCGAGGAAGGCGATGAGGGCTACGCCGGTTACGCCATACGTTTCAAAGCCATCTGCCGTGGGGCCAACGCTGTCACCAGCGTTGTCACCCGTACAGTCAGCGATAACGCCAGGATTTTTAGGATCGTCTTCAGGCAGGTGAAAGACAATTTTCATCAAATCTGAACCAATATCAGCAATCTTGGTAAAGATACCACCGCATATCCTCAGGGCACTTGCGCCCAGTGATTCTCCAATGGCAAAACCGACAAAGCAGGGTCCAGCCAATTCCTTTGGTATAAAGACGAGAATGCATATCATAAAAAAGAGCTCAACGCTCACCAGCAGCAAACCAACACTCATCCCCGATCGGAGAGGGATGGTGATATTATTGATGGGCATTCCCGAGAGCGAGGCAAAGGCCGATCGGGAATTGGCGACTGTATTGATGCGAATGCCAAACCAGGCCACACCATAGGAGCCAAGAATACCCATAATTGAACAAAAAAGGATGATCAGAACACTTGTCAGAGGAGAACGTTGTAATCCTGCAAAATAGTAAATCATACAACAGGCGATCAAAATCCAGAGGCCTACCAGAAATTTACCCTGCTGGAAGAGATAAGTTTTACAAGTTTCCCAGATGGTAGAAGATACATTGAGCATGGTGCGATGGGCGGGAAGATTTTTGGTTTGGTTGTATTGAATGATACCAAAGATCATTCCCATTACACAAATTACCAGTCCCCAGTAGAGGAGCGTTAGGCCGTTCACCGAAGTCCCAAAAACCTGGTAGGTAACACTGGTCAAATCAGGCAATTTGATGTCTGCTTCGCCTGCGATAACCGTTGAGGCGAGTACAAGTGCAAAACCAATGATCGCGAGAAGCGTTAACAGTGTGTGCTTGCGTAGATACTCCATTTTTTAACCCCCATATCAAAATTCATCTAGCTGTTAAAGTTTAAACATTGTTGCTCACTTCTTCATGTAGTGCCCATTACCCTCGTGGTAGCACTCACTGGTGTAGCTATCACCGGGTGAGTAGAGGAGTAGTGATACATTCAAAGAGTGTGCTTAGGTGCTTACTTTTTCCGATTACATTGATTCATCGCAGCGTGGATACCTGAGCGGAGGAGGGTTTCCAGCGCTGCCTGTGCTCTTACCATCACCTCATCAAGTGCATACCTTTGTGACTCATCAAAGGGTTGTACTACATACTCAGTTGCCTCTATGCCCTCAAAGGGTCTTCCTATACCGATTCTCACCCGAGTAAAATTACCACCTCCTACACAGCTCATAATTGATTGAATACCTTTGTGTCCTCCGTTTCCTCCTTTCTCTTTAATTTTGATTCTTCCGAAACTCAAATCCAAATCATCGTGGATCACTATCAGCTGGTGCGATGCGAGCGCAAACGCTTTGAAGAATAGTTTTACCGCTTCACCACTTAGGTTCATGTAGGTGTGTGGTTTTGCCAGTAGTACCCTCTGTCCGGAGACTTCACCCGTTCCCCACCTGCTCTTATGTTTTCTTTCCTTGAGTGCGATACCGTGAGCATGCGCTAACCGGTCAATTACCAGAAAACCAATATTGTGTCGGCTTAATGTGTATTCCCTCCCGGGGTTACCTAAACCCACGATCAGTTCCACGCGTGCCCCTGGTTACTCCTTTTTATCCCTACTCGCCTTATCTCCCTCTTCGGCTTTCTTTCCCTCTACTTTCTTTTCTTCAGCTTCACCCGCAGCGGCGGCAGCTTCTTCTTCTGGTTTCACCTCAGCAGCGGCTTCTACCACTTCTTTCTCAACAGTGGGAGCAAGTACAGTAGCAATAGTGAGATCGACATCTTCTAATACCTTGATTCCAGAGGGGAGTTGCACGTCCTTGAGGTGGATAGAATCACCAATGCGGAGAGCACTCACATCAATGGTCAACGCTTCAGGAATCTGAGAGGGCAGGCATTTTATTTCTAGTTCTCTTTTGACCTGCTGCAGCACACCACCCGTCTTAACTCCTTCAGCTTCACCTACCAGTTTAACGGTCATGGCGATGGTGATCTCTTCATCCATGGATACTTCAAAGAGATCAATGTGAAGATAATTCCTGGTGACCGGATCAATTTGAAGCTCTTTGATCATTACTGTCTTGTCTGCGGGTTTTTTATCTCCCTCTACCGAGAGGCTAAAGAGTTTGTGTTCACTTTTGGTAGCAATAATCAGTTGTTCAAATTGTTTTTGGTCTATGGTGAGTGGGGTTGAAGCTGTTTTATGCCCGTAGAGGATTCCAGGAAGCATCCCCCTCTGTCGTAATCTTCTCGCCCCTCCTTTCCCTTTTTCTTTACGAATGGTGGCGGATAGTTTTAATGATTCAGCCATTGTGCCTCCTTTAAGCTGAAAAGTGGAGATAGGATGTTATACAAAGAGTGAACTTACCGAGTCGTTGTGGTGGATCCTTTTTATCGCCTCACCCAGTAGCTGTGAAACAGAAAGTACCACGATTTTTTTACAGGAGTGTGCCTCCTCATGGAGTGGAATAGTGTCGGTAACCAGGAGCTCTTCTATCGCCGAGTGATTAATCTTTTTTATGGCTGCTCCTGAGAGCACCGGATGGGTACACGCGGCGGCAACTTTAGCCGCTCCCTTCTCCACGAGGGCATCAGCTGCTTGAGTGAGGGTACCTGCAGTATCTACCATGTCATCTAAAATGAGGGTAATTTTATTTTTTATCTCTCCAATGATATTCATTACCTGAGATTCATTTGGCTCCGTCCTTCGCTTATCGATGATGGCCAGAGCTGCGCCTAGCCTTTTAGCAATTGCCCGTGCCCTTTCTACCCCACCGGCATCGGGTGAGACAATTACCAAATCATTGGCAAATTTAGTTCTTATCGCTTCTAGCATTACTGACGTAGCGTAGAGGTGGTCTACAGGGATGTTAAAAAAGCCTTGTATTTGACCGGCATGGAGATCCACGGTGAGTATTCTATCGGCACCTGCAGTGGTGATAAGGTCAGCTACTAGTTTGGCAGTGATGGGCACCCGGGGGGCTACCTTTCGATCCTGCCTCGCATACCCATAGTACGGTATCACCGCGGTGATTCTTTCCGCTGAAGCCCGCTTCATCGCATCCATCATGACCAACAGTTCCATGAGGTGGGTATTCACTGGTGTACAGGTTGATTGGACAATAAACACGTCCATTCCTCTCACGTTTTCTTCAATCTCTACTTGGATTTCACCATCACTAAATTTTTTCACATTAGCTTTGCCCAAGGGGATACCCAGGACCTTACAGATATTTTGGCCAAGAGGGATATTGGAGTTTCCAGAGAATACCTTTAGTGTATCCAGCATAGATTCAAATCCTTGTTGTTTATAAAAAAATTTTTACCTTGGTTACACGCGAATGCGCTTGCTTATATAAGATATTCACTTATAAGTCAATATCAATTTACCCAAGGTAGGTGTTGCTCTCCTGGATAATAACCTTGATTGGAGTGGGGTAGAAAATCTTACAAGGGAAAATTGGCTGGGGTGGGAGGATTCGAACCTCCGAATGTAGGATCCAAAATCCTATGACTTGCCGCTTGTCGACACCCCAACCGGACTTCACAAAAAACAGTTACATTGAGGAAGTGAGCTGAATCTTCCACTCACGGTGGCCCTTAAGTTGTGCGAGGGCTTCTTGTGCCTCCTCTTTGGTTGAGAATATACCATACACAGTAGACCCGCTTCCTGACATGAGACTTCCTCGTGCTCCCCTCTGGAACAACTCCTCCTTGATGGTTTGAATTACTGGATAGCGGGGTATGACCACCTTTTCTAAATCGTTAGAGAGCAGTGTGAGAAGTGCGGTGAGGTGGTTAATGCAAGTTGGAATATTAATATTATTGCGTATGCTTGTCAATCCCATTCTAAAAGTCCTATAAGCCCAGGCAGTTGAGACCTGAAGGGGGGGGGTTATGAGTAAAAGCCAGAGGGGAGGGGTTAGGTGAATGGTCTCCAGTTTATCGCCGATACCCGTGGCGAGGGCAGTGTTGCCAAAAAGGAAAAAGGGGACGTCTGCACCGATGGTGCTTCCTATCTTCATAAGCTCCTCAGTACTTGCCCCTAAGGCGAAAAGCTGATTAATGCCTGCCAGGGTAGTGGCTGCATTGCTACTCCCACCCCCTAAACCTGCCGCAACCGGGATATTCTTCTTGATGGAGATAGCGATCCCGTCTTTGAGGTGGTATCGACTGAGCAGCGCGTGGGCGGCGGCGTGGGCAAGATTGGTCTCATTTGCAGGAACCTGGGGGTGATCACAGGCTACCGTTATACCAGTGGGGATAGTGAAGAGATAAATTTCATCGCTTAAGCTTACCTTTTGTAATAGTGTTTTTATGTCATGGTAGCCATCGTCGCGCTTGCGCACGATCTCAAGTCTTAGATTAATCTTGGCATGGGAAGGTAAGGTGATACTTTTCATCTAAGGACTATCTTTTAAAAATATAGAGTAGCAGGGTGAGGATCACACTTACTATGATGCTGGAGGTAAGGGGAAAGTAAAAACTGAAATGGTCTTTTTTTATAATGATATCCCCTGGAAGTTTTCCTATCCAGGGGAGTTTATTTCCTATGGTCATAAGTAGACCCACCAGGATCAAAGCAATTCCTACTAAGATGAGTATCCTTCCCATCTTTCTATGATAATGGATATCTACTTTTTAAAATTCAGTAGAATACTCCCTGGATAGCGTTTACGGTGTAGTGGTAGTACTTGTTGTTGTGGTAAATGTACTGGGAGTAATGGTAAATGCATTAGTTTTAATTATCTTTTGCTCATCAAATGTTACAGTTACGGTACGAGAATCTGTTTTTGCAGAACAATCGATAGCAAGGTCAAAAGTTAAATGAGTTTCATCTTTTGCCCGTATATTGGTAATGGTGAGATTGTCAGAAGCGGTGAATCCCACTTTAAGTTCCGATGCAGATTGAAATGTGGT
>CAYYOQ010000103.1:0-7549 GCA_964473235.1 uncultured Thermodesulfobacteriota bacterium
TATAGTTCATCATTCGTGATTAGCTTTTTTACTGAATTCTAACTCCTGACAACTGTATTTCTTCAACTCGCGACCGACTATTTACGATTTACCATTCACGATTTGCTGATTAGTCAGCCCTAATCATGTGGTACTTTTTTCGGAACTAACGAAACTATGTCCCACCCTGCTAAATGAAATTCTCTATAGAAATTGGTTTAAGGAATGGCTGCGGTGACTGTCTCAAGGGCATCAACTAATCCCCAGCCATAGGTGATGTTGGGATGGAAGAAACCCAGAGGCTGAGCGGATTCTTTGAGGGTGGATTCAATTTCTTCAATGGAGAGTTCGGGATTAGCAGAAAGCATGAGGGCGATGGTTCCGGTAACGTGGGGAGCGGCTTGAGAGGTGCCTGAACCGTATTCATAATTTCCTGCAAGAAAAGAGGAGAAGATAGCCATTCCTGGGGCAGAGATATCAGGAAAGATACTTAGGTCACAGTTACTGGGGCCTTGGCTGCTAAAAAATGCGATACTGTCGGAGGGATCGGTTGCTCCTACAGAAATGGTTTCCGGATAGTTGGCGGGGCTCTCCCCGCTAAAAAACCAGGGACCCGAGTTACCTGCGGAGCATACCGGGATTATCCCTGCTTCCCTCCACGCCTTAATGTCGTCATAGAAATCGAGCACACACCAGGGAAAGGCATCCCATAATTTGGCTCCCCAGGAGCAGTTTACCACATCGGGGGCATCATCGGTTTCAGGATCACCATCGGGGTCCATGAACCATTGAAATATTCTGTGTACCTCTGAGCTTGGCGCCTCCTCTCTCGCATCATTCCAGATTCTTGAGGCAATCCACTGTGCTCCGGGGGCAACTCCAATGGATTTTCCGCTCGCATTCCCGCCCAGTATAATCCCTGCAACATGGGTACCGTGGCCTGAATATTCTCCGGCACCATCGTAGGGCATTTCATGTTCTCCATGAGGATCATACCAGCTGTTATTTTCCCCACGGTATTTATCGATTAAATCAGGGTGGGTATAATCCACTCCAGTATCGAATATTCCTACCACCACTCCACTTCCATCAACTCCCATTGACCAGACCTCTGGCGCTCTTACCTTTTCAATATTCCAGGTATAGGGAGATTCGGCGCGAACGGGGGCGCTTGGGAGAAGCTCAGGCGGTGGGATGAGAAAATCCTCACTTACACTATCAACATCATCCCGTGAAACTATCTTTTGAATTACTTTAGGGGTGGCTTTCAACGCAATACCATTAAATATCCAGAAAGCGGAGTAGCGAGAAACGCTGCCACGGGCTTTTTCTTTTTTTAAAAAGGGGATTAGGTTTCTCTGACTGTGGGAAGCTTTAATTTTCAAAGCCTCGGCTACCCTTCGAGAGCGGAGCGCCTTGCTTCTCCCGGTGATGCCAAGAGTTAAAGGCTTTAGGTTAGCCTGCTCTTTCATACGGATGATTACGGAGAGGTGGTCATTTGAGTGTGCGTTAAGGAGCTTCTCTGAAAGACTTGGTGAAAGTTCACCCGCTAGGGAAGGGTAGGTAGTGTGGGTGAGCATGAGGGCAAAAAGGGAAGCTATAAATTTTTTTGTCATGGAGAATTTCACAACTTTTGATTTAAACAAAAAAATTAGTGGTTTGAAATTTAAAACAATATGACCCGCAACGTGCAACTCGTAACGCGCAACATTCTTCATTTTTAATGCGAAACCGCCGCTTCGGCATCAACCAGTCCATACCCATACTCCTCATCCCATCCCGGACTTCCCAGATCTTCTGCAGTGTCTTGGAGAGCCTGGAGTATCTCATCGGGTCCGTATTCAGGTTCAGGATGGAGGGATTTGATCAGGGCAGCGACACCCGCTATGTGGGGAGAAGCCATGGAGGTACCGGTGAAATACCTATAATCCCATCCTAAGCCCAGAAACCAGAAGGTTTCTTGTAAAATGCCATCGTCTTTGCCATCCCCATTCTGGTCTACGTCCCGATCACCACCGGGGGCAACCAGATCAAGGTCATCACCGTAGTTGGAGTAATGGGTACGACTCTTGTTATATCGCACAGCCCCCGCCGCAATGCAGTATTCAGATGCAGCAGGGTACTCAACCTGATCATCACCTGTATGGTCAAAACCACCATTTCCTGCAGCAGCTACTATTGTTACTCCCTTCTCATGGGCATAGGCGAGCGTATCCTCAAACACTTTAGAAGGATAACTGCCACCTAGACTCAAGTTGATAATATCAGCGCCGTTGTCTGTTGCCCACCTTATGCCATTGATAATCCAGCTATCCAATCCAAAACCCAGAAAGGTCATCACTTTAACAGGGAGAATCTTTGCCTCATAGGCGATTCCGGCAACGCCAATACTATTGTTCGTCTGCTGCCCCACGGTGCCCGCAACATGGGTACCATGGCTATTAAAATCAATACCGCCAGGGATTCCTAAAATTGCGTTGTATCCCAGAAGTAACCTGTTGCCAAAGCCATCAAAACCGAAAGGATTAATGCCCGTGTCGACCACGGCAACGGTGACGCCGTTTCCTGTACTTACATCCCATGCCTGTTCCAGATTGATTAAGGGGAAATTCCATTGGAGGTAGTAAAATTCATCGTTAGGTATGGAAGAGGTGAAGCGGTAGTAGTTAGGTTCAGCATGTACTACTTCAGGTCTTTGTCGATAGGCCCGTGCCATCTCTTTTTCTTTCCCCGGAGTGACTTCAATGATCTGGTAGCTTTCCTGATAGCCCTCTCGCACTTGAGAGATCCCAAAACGGTTATGGAGCGAGTGAGCAGCATTCTTAGAAACGTCCTTTTTGAAGCTCACCAGTACCTCTCCCGGGAAGAAGGGGAGGTGGGAATTGGCAATCACACTTTGGATATCAGTAGAATTGGCACACACATCCTTGGTCGTATAGAGTAAACCTATCATGAGCATGATCATACAATATCTTCTAACCATAACAACTCCCTTGTGGGTGAATGTTGTTCGTAGTAGGTGGTCACTTGGCGATAGAAAGCAATTAAATGTATCATTTTTTTCAGCAACATGCAACGGGCGGATGGCAAGGGACTGCTGGTGTTGCTAAAATTTATACTGGAGCGAAAAGAAGACCCCTCTGCCCGCACCATCGATTACACTGTATTTTCCTCGAGAGTGATACGTTGTGTCAAAAATATTTCTCATCTTTAGCGACAGTTCCAATTTCTCATTGAGCAGGTGGTGTAAGAAGAGATTGAAATCAACCATCAGGTAGGGAGAAACGTTACCAGTTCGCTCATAGAATTGAGTCTTCGCCAAATTTCTCTTGGTATAATAAGAGAAGTGAAGGTTAGCGGTGACATACTTTAAGAGGCTATACTTAATACCCCAATGGAACATTCCACGTGGTGAGATAAAGGAATTCTCACTAGTTTCCTCCTGTTTCTCTCGGATTTCCACTCCAGTAAAGGGTGAGACATATTCAAAGATCTTCTTATTGTCCAGAAGGTAGGAGACATTCGCATAGAGTGATAAAGCAGGGGTGGGTTGGTAATTTGCAGAAAATTCTATTCCTTTCACATGGTCACGATTGCGGTTTCGTACCCTTCCTAACGATACTTCTTCGATAATGTCTTTTAGCCTATTATAGAAGAAGTTGAGGTTACACGAGAGGATGTCTCTATACTGATATCCCACCTCTGCCTCATAGCTTTCAATCTTCTCGGGTTGCCCACTTTCGTCGAGGAGTAAATAAAGCGCAGGTGTTCGAAATGCCCTCCCATAGAGGAGTTTAAAAGTAAAATTGTTGAGAAAAGACCAGCTTATCCCCACGCGAGGGCTTACAGTGTCGTCGTACTCACTATGATTGTCGTAGCGTACCCCCGCGGTCAATTCTAAGGTATCAGTAATTTTGTACTTATCCTGGAAATAGAGAGAAAAGAGGCGGGTGTCAAATGATCGAATAGTGGTGGAGATGGGTGTGCCTATAAATTTGATGCGTGCGGTGGTGCTGCTCCCATCGTTTACCCTACCTGAAAATCCCAGGGTCATAAAGTGACTTTTAATAAAGTTAAAATCGTATTTGCCCTCCCATCCGTATTGCCAGTTTTTATTCTTCAAGGTGAAGGTATCAAACTCTTCCAGATTCTCGAAACGTTCTGCGTAAGCATTGAGCAGCAAGTTAGAAGATGATCCTATTTCTTTGTTGAAGGTAGCCTGTATGAAAGAGAAGGGAGTATACTCTTCTCCATTGAATTCAAAACGGGGCGTGGAAAAGAAGTTCTTGTACTTGGACACCCTTCCTGAAATTTCCAGAAATTCCTTATACCGAAGTTTTCCATAGAACTCATCATAGTAATCCCTCTTTCGATCAGGGGTTTCGGGAGAGTATAAAGTCCGTCGTGGAGGGTTATGTTCAAAATCGTCAGAGGCGGTGTAGTTAGCTGAGAGGAGCAGGTCAAAATTATGGGTGTTGTAGCCGGAGACCAGTTTATAGCGCTGGGTATTGAAGGTACCAACCTCTGAGGAGACGATGGTACCCTGAACGTCTTTTCCCTTTCTGGTGACCAGGTTTACGATGCCAGAAAAGGCATCAGCCCCCCAGAGTGCTGAACCTGGACCCCTGATAATCTCAATCTTTTCCAGATAGTCCAGTGATAATTCCATTCCCCGAGGATAATCCTTGGTAGAGGTATCATTAGAGAAGGGAACCCCATCCATTAGTACCAGAAACGAGTCAGGAACACCTCTTAAGTAAATGTTGCTTTTTATCTCATTCCGGTCGGTGAAAAAACCGGGGACAGAGGCGAGCACTTCTGCCAAGGTGCGAAAACTTTTGAGATCTTCCCCTGCAATGACAGTAACTGCTGCCGGCGCCCTTCGCAGAGGCTCTTCCCGTCGGGAGGCAATAGATACCGTATATAAGTCTTCCCCGATGAACATAACTTTGGTGTCTTTAAAGATTTCCTCAATACTTTCTTCCTTACTATCACCACTTTCTCCTGGTTCCTGTGAGTGAAGGTCAGTAGGTATGACAAGGAGTAGCGTAGTGAAGAGCAGAAGAGCAGGTGCTGATTTATTCTTCATAATTTTTCTCATCTTTTAAGGTTTTTAATAAGACGCGGAACTTTCCTCTGGAGAGACCCAGAAGTTTCGCGGCTTGACTCTGGTTATCCTCAGCAATCTTCAAAGCCTGTTGCACAAGGCTTTTTTCTAGTTTTTCTAAATCCACACCTTCCGCTGGCAAGGCGAAGCTTGAGTCTATCTCGTAAGGTTCCTTTTCGCTCCCCGAGGGGAAGGTGAGGTGTGAGAGATCGATGAATCCATCAGCGGAGTGGATTACTGCCCTCTCGATGGTATTTTCCAATTCCCTCACGTTTCCTGGCCACTCTTGCCTAAGCAGATACTGTTTTGCACGCTCGGCAAGCCCCGGGTGAGGTTTCCCCATAGCCTGAGTAAAGTGCTTAAGAAACTGTTCTGCGAGAGGGATGATGTCTTCACGTCGCTCTCTCAAGGGTGGAATGACGAGGGGAAACACTTTAATGCGAAAGAGGAGATCTTTTCTGAAGGCGTTTTTTTCTGCGAGCCCGTCAAGGTCTTGATTGGTGGCGCCAATGATCCGCACATCAACCTTTACCGGTTCATTTCCTCCCAACCGCTCGAACTCCTTTTGCTCTATGATTCGCAGCACCTTCGCCTGAGCGGCGAGGCTCAAATCACCAATCTCATCTAAGAGGATAGTCCCCCGATGTGCCTGCTCAAATTTACCTTCTCTTCTTTTGCTCGCTCCGGTGAAGGCACCCTTTTCAGATCCAAAGAGTTCACTCTCGATGAGTTCAGAGGGTATCGCGGCGCAGTTAATGGCTACAAATCGCTGTTCACTACGGATGCTATTGTAGTGGATAGCCCGGGCTAAGAGCTCTTTGCCGGTGCCGCTCTCACCCAGAATGAGCACGGTGCTGTCAGGGGCTTTAGCCACCTTGGAGGCCTGATTTAAGATTTCAAACATCTTCTTGGAGTGGGCGATGATGCCGGTGAAGTCAAAGTGTTTCATCAATTCTTCTTTGAGTATCTTTACCTCCTCACTGAGCCGAGAGAGTTTCAAGCACCTCTTCACCGTGATCAGTATCTGCTCTTCTTCGAAAGGTTTAGTGATGTAATCTATAGCTCCTTTTCGCATTGCCTCAACCGCATTTTCTATGGTGCCGTAGGCGGTGATTACCAGAATGGGAAAGTGAAGATCAATTTTTTTTACCTCCTCTAAGAGCGTCATTCCATCCATTTCAGGCATTTTCAAATCAGTGATGATCATGTCACATCTTTTCTGCTTCAAAACTTCCAATGCTTCTTTCCCGTTTTGTGCTTGCTCGGTGGCAAACCCCTCTCTCTCTAACATCAATTGGAGGATGTGCCTGATTTTCTTCTCATCATCTACTATTAAAATCTTTTCCATGGTGTAGTCCTCAAGGTATTACACTACATAGGGGTTAACTATTAATGGGGAACCAGAGGGAAAACACGGTACCGCCACCGTCCCGATTGCGAATGGTGATGGTCCCCTGGTGGTTATCAATAATTTTTTTTACCACCGCAAGTCCTAATCCTGTTCCTCTCTGCTTGGTGGTAAAGAATGGCTCACACACCTTTTGTTTCTCTTCATCAGGAATACCCACTCCGTTGTCGATGACCGAGATGAGGATGCCACTTCCCGATGGTTCTGTCTTGAAGGTGATCTCCCCCCGTTGTGCTGGGATGGCGTGGAGCGCATTAGTGAAGAGGTTTAGGAGCGCCTGATAGATCTGATGTTCGTCAACACTCACCTCAGGGAGCACTGGTGAGAGGTCAACCTTGAGAGACAACTCTTTTTCCTTAGCTTCTGGAGACGGAACGAGATGTACCATTTTAGTAATTACCTGATTAACATCCACTAGGCTTTTTTGTACGGGATTGGGGCGGGCAAACGAGAGGAAATCTTCAACCAAACGATTGAGCCGCTTCACCTCATCCTGGATATATTCAACCATGGTCTTGCGTACCTTCGCTTTCACCCCCTCCTTGGCAATGATGTCAACGGAACCCTTAATGATACCCAGAGGATTTTTTAACTCATGGGCAATCATCATCGAGAAATTACCAATCTCAGCCATCCTCTCCTGCTTGGCGAGTTCTCGATAAGTCACCTCCAACTCCCTCTTCTTAGTGATTAGTGAGTCTGACATCTTATTGAAGGAATCGGTGAGTTGTCCCACCTCATCTAACGCATTGATGGGCAATTTTGTTTCCCACTCCCCCTTGGCGATACGGGTGGTGGCGTTCGCTAATCTTCTCAGTGGCCTCACAATTGAGTTAGAGAAATAGAGGGCAAAGATACAGCCTATGATGGTTGCGATCACCGCGAGGAAAAGCATATTTCCCCTCATGGCGGTAATGGTGTCCATGATGGCCTTTTTGGAAAACACCACCTCTACATACCCGATGACCTCTCCTTGTTCTTCACCAGGGGTTACCTTGGCTTGCTCTTCAAAGGAGAGGGTGAAGCGTTCGGATATGTTTTTATCTACTCCCCTC
>CAYYOQ010000104.1:0-7517 GCA_964473235.1 uncultured Thermodesulfobacteriota bacterium
ATCAACCATTTCACTCTACGTCTTTGGTATAGTAGCCTTCTCTATAGAGCTTCTCATCATCTTTCACTTGAAAACGTAGTAAGAAGATAGCTAAAAAAATAACTGCCCATAAGCCAATCAATCCATATATCCGCTGAGGGGTTATCAGGCGGGCTTCTTCAACTTTGCTTAAGCTTATGGTAACAGGACCTTCCTTTTCCTCCTTGATTTCTTTCACCGTGAGTATTTTTACCACCTGCGGAGACTCTTCAGCAAAGGCTGAGAGGTGTAAGATTGAAACGATATACACCATAACCGCAAAACCTATCAGCAGGTTATAGGTCGCACCATCTGCCAAGGTCTTTCTTAGTAATCTAATCATGAGAGATATCCAATAATGCTGCATACCACAAAGACAATGAGACTCACCACACCCAGTGCAGTAAAGAGAGGGCTTCGCTCATCCCTCTGTGATTTTCTGTCGACAAAGGGGGCTAAGGTAATGATTAGAGCAGCTACGATGAGGCCGGTTATCCCTACTATTTCTCCTTCTATACCGAGCACGTAGGTAGGCATCCACTTCAGAATCTGATATACCCAGAGAAAGAACCAGTCGGGTCTTACCCCTTCCGGAGCGGGTTTTAAGAGATCGATTTCAGGCCCTAACTCTGAGGGTATAAAAACCGCAAGCGTTGCCAGTACCCCAAAGAGGAGAAGACAATTGATCGCATCATGCCAGAGGAAGTGAGGAAACATGGGTTTTCCAAAAATCTTCTGTTTTTTAGCCTCTGCCTCCTTGAGCACGGAGATGGGAATACTCATGCCGTGCAGTTGTATCAGGATAAGGTGTACCACCAGCACTGCCATCAGTGAGAGGGGAAGCACTGCCACATGGAGGGCAAAAAAACGATTTAAAGTATTTGTTCCCACTACCTCCCCGCCGCGCAGAAACTGAAGCATAAATTTACCAACTATCGGTACGGTTCCCGCCATGTCAGTCCCCACGTTAAAGGCAAAAAAGGCACGCTCATCGTAGGGCAGGGTATAACCGCTATATCCAAAGAAAAGCACCAGGATCAATAAAAGCATACCGGTAAGCCAGGTGATCTCACGAGGACGGCGGTAGGCTTTCACCAGTAAGGTGGAGAAGAAGTGAGCAAACACCAAGATAATCATCAAGTTGCTCGCCCAGTGGTGGATGGAGCGGATCAGCCATCCATAGGGGACCTGTACCATTATCTCGGCAATGCTCTGGTAGGCTGTTTCAGCAGCAGGCTTGTAGTAAAAAAGAAGCATGGCCCCCGTAACGACTTGGATGATGAACAAGAAGAGCAAGAGCGCCCCTGCATAGTACCAGAGGGAGTGCTTGTGTATGGGTACTATCTTTTTGCGTGCTAAGCTAAGGATGATTCCTAAGCCGATCCGCTCATCAATGGCTTTAAGTAGATCAATCATTACCGTCTCCTCACCGAGAGGTTCACTTATACAGCCTTATGTTCTCCACTATCCTTGGAGGGGTGGGAGATGAAAATTTCATTCCCCTCCATGTGTATAGAGAGTGAAACCAGCGGGGCAGGTGGTGGACCTGCAATATTTTTCCCGGTGTTGTCAAAGTAGCCTTCATGGCAGGCACAGAAAAATTTTTTCTGAGACGGCTGGTACTGTACAGTACAGTCCAGGTGGGTGCACTTGGCACTGAAGGCGCGTAGCTCTCCCGTTTCTGTTTTAAGCAAGATGCACGGCAGGTATCCGTATTGAAAGTACACTGCTGAATTGAGCGCAATCTGCTCAACCTCCCCTGGGGAAACCGAGACTGACTTAGGCAGGGGGATTTCCTTTTTATGGAAGAGAAAACAGACTGCAGGGTAGCCGAGCATGGCAATAAGTGAGCTGAAGCTGCCATAGATTAACCCTGTAATAAATCCTCTGCGGGAGAGCAAAGATTCTCTAAGCTTCATGCATTCACCTTCTCAGAGTACCCGAAAAAACTTCTTGAATCGATAGAGCACCAGTTTACGTCGCAAGGCTTCGATGGTGTCCGTTGGTCGGATGTCTTTGGGACAGGCATCGATGCAGCGAAAGATGGTACGGCAGTTCCATACCCCGGCTCTGCTGTTGACTCTTTCCAGAAAGGCGAGGCCTCGTCTATCCCGGGAGTCCCTCATGAACCTGAAGAGCTTGGAGATTGCCGCAGGACCAATGTAGTCCTCGTCAAGCCCAATGACCGGGCAGGCACCAAAACAGCAGGCGCAGAGAATACAGTTTATATAGGGCTCCAATTTTCTCAGATCCTCCGGTGATTGGAGATGTTCTTTTTCTGGAGCACGCTCACCATCAGTGTGAAGCCATGGCTCGATGCGGCGATAGCTTTCCCAGAACGGTTTCATATCCACCACCAGATCCCTGGTGATTTCCATATTGGGCAAAGGTTCCACCAGCACCTGATCGCCAATCAGTGTGGTGAGTTGGGTGCGACAGGCGAGGACCGGGGCACCGTTGATGAGCATACCGCAGGAGCCGCACACCGCACTGCGGCAGGAAAAGCGGAAGGCAAGGCTGTCATCCACGGTCTCCTGAATAGCCAAAAGCGCCTCGAGCACAGTGGTTCCCGGGGGAAAACTTTTGATAAAGGTATCGTAGTGGGGTTCCTGCGCTACCCCTGGATCATAGCGGAATATCTTGAAGGTGTAAGTTCTATCAGTAAGTTCGTTCTTTCGGTTCATAGTCAGTGATCTCTACCTTAGTATACTTGAAGAGGGGTCCCTCGGGGGAGTAGATGGCCATGGTGTGGGTGAGCCATTTTTGGTCATCACGGGTGGGGAAATCAGTCCGCCAGTGGGATCCCCTACTCTCCTCTCGCTGAATGGCACCCGCCACAATCAGTTCAGAGAGTTCCAACATCCCTTTAAGCTCTAGGATGTTCATCAACCCTGGATTATAGCGCAGCGAGGTGGTGTTCTGGATACCAAGCTTATGGTAGCGTTGCTTTAATTCCTTGATGGTGTTCAATGCCTCTTCCAGGGTTTTTCTAGTGCGGAAGATACCACACTTCTTAAACATGGTCTCTTTCATTTCTGCCATGATGGTTCCCACGGTCTCACTGGTGTGGGTGCGGGAGGTAATTTCCTTTATCCTCTCCTGTTGTCTCTTAAGCTCAGCCTGAAGCAGAGCAGCTCCTGGCTCACTCGGCTCTGATTCCAGGTACGGTGGTAAAGATTGGGCAACCAATTTCCCAAATACCGCAGTATCCAGAAGTGAATTTCCTCCCAGGCGGTTGGCGCCATGCACAGAGACACAGGCACACTCCCCTGCTGCATAAAGACCCTTAACCTTTGTTGCCCCGTGCACATTGGTGTCGACTCCACCCATGGAGTAATGCTGACCAGGTTGAACGGAGATGGGTGCGTCTATGGGATCAATGCCCGCAAAATCAATGGCAATCTCTCGGATACCGGGAAGCCGTTCCATAATCTTTTCCCGCCCTAAGTGTCTTAAATCAAGGTGTACGAACTCATCATTAATTCCCCGTCCCTCATTGATCTCGGTCTGAATTGACCTGGAAACAATATCCCGAGGAGCTAACTCCATGGCTGAAGGGGCATACTTTTCCATGAATCGTTCCCCGAGTCTGTTGAGGAGGTACCCCCCTTCTCCCCGTGCACCTTCACTCATCAGGATATTGGTGCCATAGAGGGTGGTAGGGTGAAATTGCACAAATTCCATATCTTCAATGGGTATCCCCGCTTGGTAAGCGATGGCAATGCCGGATCCGGTATTGATGAGGGCATTGCTGGTACGTGAAAATACCCTGCCATATCCTCCTGTGGCCAACACCACCGCTCTTGCTGGGAATATCTCAAGTTTTCCCGTTGCCATTTCCATCGCCACTACACCGTGGATCCTCTGGTTATCTACCGTAAGAGAAAGGGCAAGCCACTCTTCGTAGACCTTGATGCCGAGATCTACCGCTTTCTCATAGAGAGTGTGCAACACCATATGGCCCGTTCTATCTGAAGCGTAACAGCAGCGTGGATACCCCGCTCCACCAAAGGGTCGCTGGGCAATTAGGCCATCTTCCAGTCGGCTCCAGGGACAGCCCCAGTGCTCTAGCTCAAACACCAAAGGTAGTGCCTGCTCGCACATAGTCCTCGCGGCGGGTTGATCCGCCAGGTAATCACTTCCCTTGATGGTGTCAAAGGTATGTTTTTCGATGGTATCGTCCTTTGAACCTTCTACATTGGCGAGTGCGGCGTTCATCCCACCCTGGGCGGCAATCGAGTGGGAACGCACCGGGTGCACCTTGGATAGGATGGCGGTGCGGTATTTTTTAGGCATACCCACTGCTGCCCGAAGACCGGCTATCCCTGCACCAATAATGAGTACATCATGAGTAATCATTAAGTATGGTTTCCTTTAAGAAGGTAGAACACGGTGGTGCTTAACTACCATTTGAACGAAAACCCCTGTTTTGGCCCTATTGTCATTTCGACTGAAGGGAGAAATCTATGAATTTGCTTGAGATTTCTCAGTCGCTTCGCTCTTTCGAAATGACAACTGATGTAATGTGTAAGGGTTTTCGTTCAGACACTAACTGCCATTAAACAAATAACCACTTAAAGCAGATGAAGAGATAGACAACAACCCCCACCGCCGAGAATCCCCAGAACATCTCCTTTTCCTTTTTGAACCCTAGATCTACCAGACAGGTCCTTAAGCCGTAGAGGCTGTGATAGATGAAGAGGAGAATGGCAACTAAGTCCACTGCCAGGTTGTCGTGCAGCTTGGTCCAGTAGGGAACTACGTCCTCACCCAACGTGCCCGCAGCTCCGAATCCAGTGTATATTTTAAATCCAAAAAGTAGAATCATCACCAAGCCACTGATTCGATGAAATACCCATACAAACATGGTTGAAAACCTCCAAAGATTCTTATGGTGAAAGGTGGTTTCTTACTGACGAGCGTATTTCTTTAGCCCTTCCTGGTATAAATCATTGCCGTAGATGTCATTTACCACGAAAAGAGGGAAATGGTCCACTTCGAGCCTGCGTATCGCCTCAGGTCCTAAATCTTCATAGGCGATCACCTCGGCCTTTTTTATCCGTTTCGAAAGCAAGGCACCGGCTCCACCCACCGCGGTAAAATAGACACATTTATGACGCTTCATGGCATCCACCACTTCTTTAGAACGGGCACCCTTCCCGATCATCCCTTTAATCCCCTGCTCTATCAGGGTGGGGGCATAGACGTCCATCCGGAAACTGGTGGTGGGACCGGCTGAGCCAATGGGTTTTCCTGGTCTGGCAGGCGTGGGACCTACATAGTAGATAATCTGGCCTGGTAAATCGAAAGGCAGTGGTTCTCCTCTGCCGATGAGCTCTACTAACCGTTTGTGGGCAGCATCGCGTGCGGTGTACACAACGCCGTTGAGTAAGATTTTATCGCCACTTCTGAACTTGCTTACCACCTCATCACTCAAAGGAGTTTGTATTGTGAGCTCACCCATGGTATTTTCTACAATACTATTTCCTTGTGTCTGCTCGCGTGGCAGTTTATGTTAACGGCAACCGGGAGGCTCGCGATATGACAGGGGAACACCTCCACGTGCACCGCCAGGGCGGTGGTGCTTCCTCCCAGCCCCTGAGGACCTATCCCCAAACCGTTTATTGCTGCCAAGAGTTCTTTCTCTAATTTAGCTGCGTCAGGATCGGAATTGATACTCCCAATGGGTCTCAAGAGAGCCTTCTTGGCAATGAGTGCTGCCTTTTCAAGGGTACCTCCGATACCCACTCCCACGATGATAGGAGGACAGGGGTTGGCACCGGACTCCCTTACCCTTTCCATTACGAACTTTTTTATCCCCTCAACGCCATCCGAGGGTTTAAGCATGGTTACCCGGCTCATGTTTTCGCTTCCCGCTCCCTTGGGTGCGAGAGTAATCTTTAGCTGGTGTCCGGGGACTAACTCCAGATGCACCACCGCGGGGGTATTATCACCGGTATTTTTACGGGTGAAGGGATGGCAGATAGAATTTCTAAGATAGCCTTCCTTATATCCCTGCCGTACCCCTTCATTGATGGCAGCAACTAGATTTCCGCCCTCTACCTTTACCTCATCACCCAGCTCGACGAAGCATACCACAAAACCAGTATCTTGGCAGAGTGCGATCTTTTCATCTTTTGCAATCTTTAGATTTTCAAGTAATTGGTCAAATATTTCTCTGCCGACGGGTGATGCTTCTTTCTCCTTGGCATTTTCAAAGGCGGTGATGACGTCTGCTCCCAGCTCGAAATTAGCCGACATACAGGCGTCTTTCACCTTTTTTATGATGTCGGCTACTGAAACGGTTTTCATGGTATGCATGTGCTAAAAATGTGAAAGTCCCCGCCTACAAGACGGGGGGGGGTGTTGTCGGAAATTCTTTATGGGGTTGCACCCCATGATTGAATAGCCATTCAGCGACAAAAACAGTTAGCATATAGAGTTTGTACTGTCAACAGTTTTTGGTAAGTGGGATTTAAAAAAATAAGCAGGCAGGGAAAAATGTTCTAAAGAAAAAGAATAGGGAAGCCGATACAAATAACGATTAAAATAACGATTAAAAAATATTTTTCAAAGCAATAAAATTTATTGGCATTTAAAATCATTTGTGATAGCATGGGCAAAGAAATTTGGTTTTAACCATTTTTATCTGACTATCGTTACCTAAGGCAGAGATGAGAAGTCTTTTTAATTTTGAAGCAAAGGTGCTGGAGGAAAGATGAAAAAGCATGCTCTATTTTTAGTGATATTTTTTCCTTTGTTGTTCTATGGTCACTATTCCTTGGCAGATGGGTATACATCTCCGTCATATTTTTCAGAAGATATAGCTTATTGTAGTTATATGATTTTAGCTAATGGGATGCCTATTGGTGAAACTGCTGGAGATAAGTCTTCAGGAGGGCGTGAAAGCGAGGAGCCCGGGAAGCCAGTTGAGGCTAAACAGGGAGTGGATGATGAAGAAGAGTATGCGGAGGAGGTGGAAGCTGTTGCGGATCCGCTAGAGTCATTTAACAGAGCCATGTTTAAATTTAATGATAAGCTCTATTTTGGGGTGCTCAAACCGGTTGCACGCGGGTATAGAGCCATCCTGCCAGAAGAGGTGAGGATAAGTGTGAGAAGGTTTTTTTCAAATGCTGCCACTCCAGTTCGCTTAATAAACTGTGCTCTGCAGGGGAAAGTGAAGGGGATAGGGGTTGAACCAGCCCGGTTTCTTATAAATACTACGATAGGGGTATGTGGTTTTTTTGATCCCGCCAAAGCATTCTGTAATATGAAAGCACAAGAAGTTGATTTTGATCAAACCTTAGGTCGTTATGGGATGGAACCTATGATGTATATTAACTGGCCTATCCTGGGACCTTCCAGCGTGCGAGGGACCCTTGGATTAATTGGTGATACCGGTTTTGATCCCTCCACCTATCTCATCTCACCGCTGATTAAAGTAGGGATTTCCAGTTATGAGGGAGTTAACGAGACCTCCCTCACCATTGGTGAATATG
>CAYYOQ010000105.1:0-7487 GCA_964473235.1 uncultured Thermodesulfobacteriota bacterium
CATAGCTTCATCTCTAATTATTGTATCATATTTGAGGGATTGTAAAATCTTTATTTCGCCTCTCAGTCTCCCCAGGATAGTTCCTTACCGTGCGCAATCTAACAGTTTCAATCCTCACCAAAAAATGGTATAAAAGCATACCAAGAAAGAAGGAACAGATAGGGCAGTAATCGAGCATGACAAGGGAAAACCTTCAGAGTACCCTCATGAAAAAGAACACAAGGGAACCTACCATCATCGAACTCGCAGCGAAGGAAGACGAGCGGGGGTTTCTGGTAAAACCTTTCGAAGAGAAACGGGTGAACACCCTCCACAATATTCATATAGTAAGTCTCAATCCTGGTGTGGTGAGAGGAAACCATTTCCACCCCACTCAAACGAAATATATCATTATGCTGGGTAAAAAAGCCACCCTGGTCACGATAGACACCGTCACCACTACCCGGAGCGAGAAGATTATTGAGGGTACCAAGTGCCCTCTCATTATCATCCCTCCAAAAGTTGCTCACGCCATTAAAAATATAAGTACCGAGGTCATCTATCTCCTCTGCTACCTAGACAAACCGATTAATCTCGAACGTGAGGTAATAAGAGAGGTCATCCTCACCTGATGAATGCGTCACCCTACGGGTTTTCTAAAATTACGCTCATCATTTGTGCTCTTCTTCTCTTCATCATCACTTTCCTCACCTACCTCCCTTCTCTTCGCACTTCACCCCCTACGGGTAGAGTCAGTGGTGTGGATAGCAGAGCGAAAGGATCTCCTCGGTGCGTTCTTCACATAATAACTTAGGGGTAGCCTATGCCCAGCAGGGAAAATGGGAAGAAGCGATCAGAGAGTACAAATCTGCCCTCTCCATTAATCCGCTCTATAAAGAGGCAGCTCGTAATCTAGAGGCGGCTTTGAAGCAAAAACCTATGCAATAAAACACGAGATAATTTCTTGACATTTAAAGAAACACCATGGTAGCAATCTAAATTATCATTTATACTAAAATAACAATAGATAATCTAAAAAGTTAGGACTTTCACCTGAGAGCGTAATCCCACCCTTTAAATCCCTCAACTTAACATTGCCTGTACTATCGTTAAGGAGGAAAAAAGTGGCAATAGATATCTCTAAGATGCAAGACCCACTTGCAGAATTCTCTCCAGAGCAGTTGAACAAGGTAGATGATATCATCACACGACACAAGGGCAAACCCGGTGCATTAATTCCGGTACTAGAACGGGTTCAGGAAGTACTCGGCTATCTGCCCAAGCCGATTTTGATGCTGATCGCACAGGGGCTCAACATTCCCATCGCCACTGTGTATGGGGTGATTACCTTTTACTCTTTCTTTACCATGGTCCCGAGGGGAAGACATAACATCAGGGTGTGTCTGGGAACCGCCTGCTATGTGAGGGGGGGGCAGAAAATACTTAATAAACTGTCCACTATGCTCGGTATCGAACCCGGGGGGTGCACTGAGGACCGACGTTTCTCCCTAGAGACCGTACGCTGTCTGGGGGCCTGCGGGCTTGCCCCGGTGCAGGTCATAGACAATGATACCCATGGACAAGTGAAGATCGCCAAGCTCGAAGGCACACTGGCTAAGTACCAATAGGAGATGCTGCATGGCAAAGCTCACCATAGTGGATCTACACACAATAAAAGAACGGGTGAACAAAGAAAATCTCTTACGGACTGCTCAGAAAAGCGCCGAAGAAGAAAGACACGCGCTCACTACCACCGGATCGTATCGAGCCCATATCTTGATATGTGGTGGTACCGCCTGTCATGCATCAGGAAGTAAAGCCACCCACCAGGCATTGCGAGAGGAAGTACACACCAAAGGGCTTACCAATGAGATCAAGGTGGTAGAGAGCGGGTGCAACGGGTTCTGTGCTGCTGGCCCCATTATGGTGATCTACCCTGCAGGAATCTTTTATCAAAGGGTTACCGCTCAAGATGTTCCTGAGATTATCGCTGAGCATAGTATCAAGGGGAAACCCTTGGAGAGATTAATGTACCGTGACCCCACCACCGGCACCATCATCCCTCGCATGCATGACATCGCCTTCTTTGGAAGGCAAAAACTGATTGCGCTTAAAAACAGAAGTCTCATCGATGCAGAACAAATAGATGAATACATTGGGCGTGATGGATACCGGGCGGCAGCAAAGGCCCTCACCACCATGACCCCTGATAAGATCATCGAAGAGGTGAAGAAATCAGGCTTGCGCGGCAGGGGTGGAGGCGGATTTCCTACCGGTTTAAAGTGGAAATTTGCCCGTGGCGCCCGGGGAGAAATAAAGTACATTCTATGCAATGCAGATGAGGGAGATCCTGGGGCATTCATGGACCGATCCATACTAGAAGCTGATGCCCATGCCGTGCTCGAAGGCATGATTATCGGGGGTTATACCATTGGTGCCCACCAAGGATATATTTACTGTCGAGCTGAGTACCCTCTCGCGGTAAAAAGGCTTGCCATTGCTATCGACCACGCCAAAGCATATGGCCTGCTCGGTGAAAACATCTTCGATTCAGGATACAGTCTGAATATCGACATCTACCAAGGAGCCGGTGCCTTTGTCTGCGGTGAGGAGACTGCACTGATGGCTTCAATCGAAGGGAGAAGGGGAATGCCCAGACCACGACCTCCCTTTCCGGCCCATCAAGGGCTCTGGGGCAAGCCTTCGGTACTTAATAACGTTGAGACCTATGCCTGCATTTCTCAAATTATCTTGGAGGGTGGCAACTGGTTTGCCTCATTTGGCACCGAGGGGTCAAAGGGTACTAAAGTCTTTGCCTTGACCGGTGCAGTGAATAATGTGGGGTTGGTGGAAGTGCCTATGGGAACTCCCGTCGGCGATATCATCTTTGACATTGGCGGCGGCATTCAAGGCAATAAAAACTTTAAGGCTGCCCAGCTGGGAGGCCCCTCGGGAGGCTGTATTCCCGCCTCAGCCCTTAATACTCCCACTGACTACGAAGAGGTAACTAAGCTCGGAGCTATCATGGGATCTGGCGGACTGATCGTGATGGATGAAGATACCTGCATGGTCGATACCGCCCGTTTCTTTATGGAGTTCTGTCAAGAGGAGTCCTGCGGTAAATGCACACCTTGCAGAGAGGGCACCAAGCGCATGTTACAAATCCTGGAGAGGATTTGCCGAGGTGAAGGCCGGGATGGCGACATTGCATTACTTGAAGAACTCGCCATTAAGATAAAAGACTCAGCACTGTGCGGTCTCGGGCAGACGGCACCCAATCCGATTCTCTCAACCATCCGTTATTTCAGGAATGAGTATGAAGCCCATATTTATGAAAAAAAGTGCCCCGCCTGTGTATGTTCTGCGCTCTTTAAATCCCCCTGTCAGCATGCCTGTCCTATTAGAATGGATGTACCTTCCTACATCGCTTTGGTGAGGGCAGGACGATTAGACGACGCCTACAAGGTGCTTAAAAAAACTAACCCTTTCCCTGGGGTATGTGGAAGGGTATGTCCCCAGTTCTGCGCCCTCAAGTGTCGGCGTGGTCAACTTGATGAACCAATGGCGCTTGCCTGGCTCAAGCGCTACATTGCCGATCATGCCCAGCAGCCAAAGGTTGAACCTGCTCCCATTACCCGCAAAGAAAAGATTGCCGTCATTGGTGCTGGACCCGCGGGGCTCACTGCTGCCCGTGATCTCTCCGTTCGCGGCTATAAGGTGGTGGTCTTCGAAGAGTTGCCCTACGCTGGCGGTATGATGCGCTATGCCATCCCGGCATACCGTTTGCCACGGGATATTCTGGATGGTGAAGTAAACGAAATTAAAGCCCTGGGGGTAGACATAAAGACCACTACTCGGGTGGGAAGGGATATTGACTATGCCCAGATCCGCAATGAGTATGACTGTGTGGTACTGGCAATCGGCGCCCACCAGAGCTGGACACTAGGCATTGAAGGTGAAACGCTGGAGGGCGTGGAAGGAGCGGTTGAGTTCCTACGCAAGGTAAACCTCGATAACCAGGTGAAGGTGGGAAAGAGAGTAGCGGTCATCGGTGGAGGTAACTCAGCTATTGATGCAGCGAGGACTGCCAAACGTCTTGGCGCATCTAAGGTGACTATCCTTTATCGGAGAGAGAAAAAGGATATGCCCGCCTGGGATGTTGAAATTGAAGCCGCTCTTCATGAGGGAGTAACGATAGAGTATCTGGTGGCGCCCACCAAACTCATAGGTACCAATGGCGCACTCACCACGCTGGAGTGCACCAAAATGAAACTGGGTGAATTTGATCGCTCTGGAAGACGCAGACCACTTCCCCTTGAGGGAAGTACATTGGTACGTGAGGTCGATATGCTGATACCTGCCATTTCTCAATCCTCAGATACTTCATTTCTTCCCGCTCACTCAGGAATTAACCTAACCAAAGGCGGTACCTTGGAGCGTGCTCCTCACACCAAGACCCACTCCACCGCTGAAGGCGTCTTTGTATGTGGTGATGCGGTAAGCGGCCCGGCAACCGTAGTTGAGGCGATCCTTATGGGCCACCAGGTGGCCAAGGATGTTGATAGTTACCTGCGAACTAAAAATAATGAGCGGCCTTATAAAGAGCCTCCAGAGGAGAAGATAGACATCCCCTTTAAAATAGATGAAGAGGTAGTTGAGCAACCCAAGGGTAAGATGCGAGAACTTTCAGTCACTAAGCGGGCAGGAAACTTTAGAGAGGTGGAACCGGGTTATACCAAAAAGACTGCCTTTAAAGAGGCGTGCCGCTGTCTCCGCTGTGATGCTGAAACGGATTAATTATCTGGGAGGTGTCATGAACATCACCATTGATGGAAGAACATGTGAGTGCAAGCCTGGACAGACCATATATGAAGTCGCCAATGAAAATGCGATTTCCATACCGGTGCTCTGCCACCACGAACAGTTAAAGCCAGTGGGTGCCTGCCGGGTATGTGTGGTCGAGGTGGAGAACGCACGAACCTTGGTTGCCTCATGCGCCATGCCGGTTGAGGATGGAATGGTGGTGCACACCGATACCGAACGCATACGTACCTCGAGAAGGCTTACCGTTGAACTTCTGATAACCCAGGGTCACCATCAGTGTATCACCTGCGAGAGCAGTGGAAACTGCATCCTGCAAAATCTCGCCTATAGCCTAGGTATTGAAATGCCCCGGTTCGAGGAGCCCAAAGACCTAAAGCCGCCTGAACAGGCAAACGAGATGATCATCAGAGATATGAACAAGTGTGTGCTCTGCGGGCTCTGCGTGAGGGCATGTAATGAAATCCAGGTAAATAACGCCATTGATTACTCAGGCCGGGGTCCCAAGGCTACCGTTGGCCCTCCCTTCGGATTACCCTATGAAGATTCTGACTGTGTGTTCTGTGGTGAGTGTGTTAGGATATGTCCGGTAGGGGCGCTCACGGAAAAACCGGGTCGCTTCCAGGGAAGAGGTGATGAGCTCACCACCATAAGGACCACCTGTTCCTACTGCGGGGTGGGCTGCCAGATGGATATCAATGTGAAAGATAACCACATCATCAAAGTAACCACTCCTCGGGTAGCTGCTCCACCACCCAACTTCGGTAGCCTCTGTATCAAGGGACGCTTCGGTTTTGACTATGTAGGACATCCCGAAAGGCTTACCACGCCGCTGGTGAGGAAAAATGGCGAGCTTAAAGAGGTAGGCTGGGATGAAGCAATTACTTATATTGCACAAAAGCTCCATGCTCTAAAAGAGAAGGATGGTCCTGATGCCATTGCCGGTCTTGCCTCAGCCCGTTGCACCAATGAAGAAAATTACCTCTTCCAAAAATTCTTCCGCGCAGTAATCGGAACCAATAATCTCGATCACTGTGCCCGCCTTTGACATAGCTCTACCGTAGCCGGTCTGGCTGCAAGCTTCGGATCTGGTGCGATGACCAACTCAATTTCCGACCTCGCTGAATCTCAATGCTTTCTGGTTACTGGCTCCAACACCACCGAAAATCATCCAGTGATTGCCACCATGATAAAAAGAGCCGTTACCCAGCGCGGGGCCCGGCTGATTCTGGTAGACCCGAGAAACATAGACCTCGCCCGGTTCGCCACCGTCTGGCTTAGGCAAAAGCCAGGAACCGATATCGCCTGGATCAATGGATTTCTCCATGTCATTATCAACGAAGGGCTGACTAATGAGCAATTCATTTCAGCGCGTACCGAGAACATGGAGGCGCTTAAAGAGGTGGTGAAAAAATATACCCCGGCATATGCGGAGACCATCACCGGTATCCCCAAAGATGATCTCATTAAAGCAGCCAGGTTGTATGCACACGCCGACGCAGCAGCGATCGTCTATGCCATGGGAATTACCCAACATACCAAAGGTACCAATAACGTGAAGTGCCTGGCAAACCTGGCCATGGTTACCGGCAATATTGGCCGACCAGGCACCGGGGTAAATCCCTTAAGAGGTCAAAATAATGTGCAAGGCGCCTGCGATATGGGGGCATTGCCTAATGTCTATCCTGGCTATCAGCAGGTCGGAAGCGAAGAGGTAGCACAAAGGTTTGAGAAGGCCTGGGAAACAACGCTCTCAAGGAAGCTGGGACTCACCTTATGTGAGATGATCGATGCCGCCACCAGTGGATCGCTTAAGGCGCTCTATGTGATGGGTGAAAACCCTATGATGTCTGATCCTGATATTGCCCATGTTGAAAAGGCGTTAAAGAATCTAGAACTCTTAGTGGTGCAGGATATATTCTTAAACGAGACGGGTGCTCTCGCCCAGGTAGTGCTTCCCACCGCAGCATGGGCAGAGAAGGATGGCACCTATACCAATACTGAGAGAAGAGTGCAGCGGATACGCAGGGCGGTAGATGCACCCGGGCATGCGCTTTCTGACTGGGAGATTATCACCTTGCTCGCCCAGAAGCTTGGCGCTCAGTGGCACTATCCTACCGTGAAAGAAATCATGGATGAAATCAATGCCACCACTCCCTCCTATCAAGGTATCATTTACCAACGAATTGAAGAGATCGGTCTCCAGTGGCCCTGTCCTACTCTCGATCACCACGGTACCCCTATTCTCCACAAGGATGCCTTTACCCGGGGAAGGGGATTATTCAGCGCCATTGAATACACCCCCCCTGCCGAAGAACCTGATAACGAGTATCCCTTTATCCTCACCACCGGACGCATCCTCTACCAGTACCATACCGCTACCATGAGCAGGCGTTCCCGTGGCCTGGTATCTAGGACCCCAGAGGCATTCGTGGAAATCAACCCGAGAGATGCTAAAACGCTCGCAATCCAACCAGGAGATAAGCTTAAAGTTGCATCCAGACGGGGTTCGATTGAGCTTGTGGCTGATGTTTCGGAGCGGTGCGACCAAGGGGTGCTCTTTATCCCCTTCCACTATAGCGAGGCGGCGGTAAATCGCCTCACCAACACCGCCTTAGACCCGGTCGCGAAAATACCCGAATTCAAGGTGTGTGCGGTAAGGGTGGAGAAGGTATAAAACCCTTGAC
>CAYYOQ010000106.1:0-7443 GCA_964473235.1 uncultured Thermodesulfobacteriota bacterium
TACGAAAAGAAAGTTCCCTATACAGAGAAGTATTTGCGAAAAGTATCTGTGTATCTGACCTGGATTTTACTACATACAGATTTATCAGCAAATCAAGCAACAGTCATTATGATTATTTTTGGTATCCTGTCGGGGATTTTCTTTTGTTTGGGCACTAAACTGATGACCCTCAGTGGTGCATTGGTACTTTTGATATGGTATTTTTTTGACTTAATTGATGGTGAGATCGCAGAGTATAGAAAGACCTGTTCTACTACGGGATCCTATTTTGATGGGATTAGCCATTATATTGTCCATCCATATGTTCTCTTCTGTCTGGGGATTGGCTTGTATAGGAGGTTTGATTATGGTTGTGCGTTCTTTCTAGGATATGTGAGTTCGCTATCTTATATTCTTTTGGAGATAGCAGGTGATTTGAGATATAAATATATTTTTACTTCCCGTGCGCAATCGCATATACCAACTTTGGTGAATAAGTCCTTAAGTGGTAATGTTCAAGAAAAGGAAGAAAGCATGCTAATAAAATTGATTAAAATGTATTGCCTTTTTCCAGGTGTGATGGATCTTATCATAATTTCTTCAATAATTGACTTTTTAATAGGAGATATCGTTATTTTCAATATTCGATTAACAGTACTAGGCCTTCTCTTAATCTCTTATGGTATTTTTTATCCGCTTTCTTTCGCAAGAGGATTGTATAGAGTGGTAAAGAATAAAGAATTGGATAAACTCCTGCCTTGATTATTGGGAAACCATGGGAAGAATAAAAATAACAGTGTTTCTTTTTTTCCTCTCATTTTACCTTTTTACGGCACAAGGCTCTATACAGAACTCAGATGGGATGAGCATGTATTTGCTCACCCGGAGCATTGCGGAGAAGGGTAAGTTCTCCATCGAATCTGAGAGAACCGATATACTCTCCCTGGGAGAGGGTGAACGGTACTATTCAAAATACGGATTAGGACAACCCGTGCTTGCTGTTCCTCTCTATCTTACGGGGATGTCCGTTGCAAAAGTTTTTGGCATTCCCAAGAGATTTACTACTCTATTTACTGTGTCTTTATTTAATCCTATCGTTTCAGCTCTGGTATGTCTTTTGCTCTTTCTTTGCGCACTTGAAATGGGTTTTGATCGACGAGTTTCTCTTTTTCTCCCATTTGCATATGGACTATCAACTACTGCCTGGCACTATTCACAAGACTTTATGAGCGAACCGCTCACCACTCTTTTTCTCTTGAGCGCACTCTATTTTGTGTTAAAGGTACCACCCGGGTCACATCGACATTACCTTTACAGCGGGTGTGCAGCAGGGTGTGCATTCTTGGTGAGACCTGCTTCACTTGTTGCTATCCCCTGCTATCTTATTTATATCATCGTGAAGGAAAGAGGTGGGGAGAGGACGGGGCAATTATTCAAAGGTGCAAGCTTTTTTTTGAGTGGCTTTGTCCCCTTTCTCTTGATGTATTTCCTTTATAACTTTCTCCGTTTTGGCTCTATAGTTGAGGCAGGCTATGGTCATGGGTTCACCACACCGCTTTGGGTTGGGATAGTAGGTCATCTGTTCACTCCGGGGAAGAGCATCTTCCTCTATAACCCCATCCTCATCATCGCAGTGATAGGATTTTATGATTTTATAAAGGCCAGACCCCACGAGGCGCTCTTGGTAGGATTCATGTTTCTCGGTCACTTGATTCTCTACTCTAAGTGGGATTGTTGGATGGGAGGGATGTGCTGGGGAAGCAGGTTCCTTCTAGTAACTTTTCCCTACCTTATTCTTTCCTCTGGATTCTTGTTATCGAAGAGAGGAAGGATGTGGTGGAAAGTATCGGTAATACTTTTTTGCGCAGGGTGTGTGATACAGATACCTGCCCTCATAGTCAATGTTTCCCGTTACCACTATACACTGAGAGTGAAGCATGGTGAGCAGATAATGGAACGGCTGGTGTATGTTCCTCAAGACTCTCCACTCTTAGGGCAGTGGGGAGAAATGTTCAAGGTGATAGGCAACATGAGAAATCCTGAGTATCTCGAAGAGATCGTTTCGCTCGCGAAAAACCAAAAACGTTTCATCGGGGAAAGCGATCAGGAGGTGCTCAAGCACGGCCTGGCGTTAAACGTTCCCAATTTCTGGTGGTTTTACCTATGCCTTTATGGTTTCCCATTATGGGTTATTAGTGGAGTACTCTGCCTTTTGATTTTCTGCATTTCTCTCCTAGGATATAGATCATATGAAGCTTGTAAGGGATAAAGTTGAGTATGTATGCCCCACCTGTAAAGGTAAACTTACTACTTCTCCTGAAAGATATATCTGTTCTCAATGCAATGGGACCTATGAGGTAGTGGAAGGGGTACCACTTTTTACTCAGGAGGATGTTCCTTATAAAGATGAGTTTACCAAACCGAATCTAAGGGTTTCGCTGCCTCTAGAATTACTCTACCGTCATCTGCATTTTTACCATTGGAATGAAAAGTGTTTTTTTGAGGATAACGTGAGAAACGGAGATATCCTTTTAGATTTAGGGTGTGGTGGTGGGAAAGAACTTTTCCGTCACCGGGGTGCTTATTGCGTGGGGGTTGATCTTTCTCTCAAGGCACTGGTAAACGCTGCCACAGTATACCATCAAGTCGCTCGCTGTGATATGTTGTCACTTCCTTTCGAAGACAATACTTTTGATTGTGTGGTTTCTTCTCATGTGCTAGGACATATTGCACGCGAGAAAAAAGATACACTCTCAAAGGAGATTTTTCGGATACTTAAGAAGGGAGGAAGGGCAATCAATGTAATAGAAACGGATAGCCTTAACCCCTTTATCAAGGAGGCAAAACGATATCCTACATGTTATCAAAAATACTTTATTGAGAGAGAGGGACACTATGGTTTGGAACTTCCATCTGAAATTATTAAGCGTTTCGAAAGAAATGGATTTACCCTCATTTCATGCAAAAAGGGAAATGCGGGTAGAGTCCCTCTGTGGTTTTTTGTACTCTATTTTGATAATGAATTTTTAGAAGATTTTCCTGTGCCTGTACAGAAAAAAGTTTGCTTTGCGAAGCAGCTATGGATGAATAGGTACTTTAAGGTATTGATGGGATTCTTCCAGGGCATTTACCAAGATACCTGGGGACAGTGGCGTACAGAACTTGACTACTCTATAGGTATTAGTACGGTACATTATAAGTAACATCGGCTGGGAGTTTAAGTGTTTTAGAAGATTAGAAGTAAGGCTATGACCTCGATTAAAATAGATTGAGAATCAAATGTCTTCTGTCACGTTATCTATCATCATCGTCAACTGGAATACAAAGGAGCTCCTAAAGAAGTGTGTTCAATCAATCATTCAGCACACGAGGAACCTAACGTATGAAATTATTGTAGTGGATAATCACTCGGATGATGGAAGCGTACCCTTCCTCAACGATATCTTTCCCATCCTCACGCTCATCGAGAACGAGAAAAATCTTGGATTTTCTAGAGCACACAACCAAGGGATTAAAATAGCAAAGGGAGAATATATTTTACTTTTAAACAGTGATGCCTACATTGCCGATAATGCCTTTTACTCTATGATGCATTTTATAAAGGGAGATAATAATATTGGAATATGTGGTCCTAAAGTATTAAATCCAGACTTCTCTCCCCAAACGACACGAGTTGATCAATACTCACCAATGGATGCGTTTCTAAAGATACTGGGTATATATAATTATAGAAAAGAATCGGAGCGTATGGATTACGATACGATACAAGAGGTAGAGGTAATAGGCGGATGTTGCATGCTTTTTCGTAGAAGTGTTTTTAATACCGTTGGCTTATTAGATGAGTCCTACTTCTTGTATAATGAGGAAAATGATATTTGTTTGCGTGTAAGAAAGGCAGGGTGGAAAATTGTATTTTACCCGATTTCTATTGTTTTTCATATTGGAGGGTCAAGTACCTCTCAGAGAGAGATAGCAGATACAGTGGTGGTGGCATGCTATAAAAGTAATGTGTATTTTTACAAAAAGTATTTTAGTACTAAAGCATATTTTATACTTCTGCTGACCTATAAAATAACATTTTTTCTTAGCGTGATGAAATTTTTTATTTTATATCTCCTGGATTGGTCTTCTCGGAGAGAGGTGATCAAGCAAAAAATGCTATTAAAGTGGGATCTCTTAATGATGTAGGGAGAAACGACAAGAATAGTAAAAGGAGGATGGGGTATGGGAGATTATTATTCGCATGATACGGCAGAAGTTTCATCCAAAGCTACCATTGGGGAAGGTACAAAAATATGGCATTATGCTCAGATTAGGGAAGATGCGGTAATAGGGACACACTGTAACATTGGGAAGAGTGTGTATATAGACAAGAATGTGAAGATAGGTAATAATGTAAAGATTCAAAACGGCGTATCCGTGTATGATGGGACTGTAGTAGAGGATGATGTACTTCTGGGACCACACTGTAGTTTTACCAATGATCTCTACCCTAGAGCATTTAATCAAGACTGGAAAATTGTTCCTACCCTTATTAAGAGAGGAGCTGCGATAGGTTCAAATGCTACTATTCTCTGCGGCATCACCATAGGGGAATATTGCATGATCGGCGCGGGAGCGGTTGTGATACAAAACACGCTGCCCCACTCGTTGATGGTTGGTAACCCTGCACGCCTGAAGAATTTTGTGTGTAGGTGCGGACAAGAACTGGTGTTAAAGCACATCAAGGGAAGTGGATATGTATATGGGTGTAAAGAGTGTTCAAAGATTTTAACGATTTTATTTACCATTGATGCGGCGTAATCGTGCGTTTCTAAGGTACCCTAGGTTGGAGTAGATGAGTGGCAAAGAGCCCCTCGCGAACGTGAGAGATGAAACTACTTCATTATATAGATGATTTTCTTCCCACAATAGGAGGGGGAGAGCTGTATGTGGATACCCTCATAAGGAATCTCCCCTCTATTACATTTGATGTGTTGACAAATGCTGTCGATAGGAAATATCGGACGGAAAGCTATTATAACAATTCTACTATTTATAGAATCTCACCCGCCAATGCTCCTCTGAAGGAAAACGGTGCCTTTGTAAAAAGGGGGCTATTCTATCTTTTGAATGTGTTAAGGTCGTCCCTGCGACTCACTAAAAAAAAGTACTTTTTGAAACATCACAACTACGATGTGGTCCATTTTCATGGAGAAGGCATCAACATTGAATTCAGACCTTTCGATAAACTACTCAGGTACCCCTTATTGTCACGGATACCGGACTTTAACTTTCTTAAAGGCCCTCGGGTATTGACGCTCCACTCTTTTATTTCATATTTTACTAATCACACGATAGATTTGTGGTGGGAAAAAAAATTAATTGATATGTTTGATAATATTATTTGTGTGGATTTATTCATCTTTAACAAAGTTAAGTGCATTATGGGGGGAAGGTCAAAGCAGGTATGGTACATACCCAATTCAGTTGATACCAAAATATTTACGTTTGAGCCAATCACAAGGGAAGATAAGTTAAAAGTTCTCTTCGTTGGTCGCTTAACTGCCGAGAGGGGATTGGAGTTTCTTCAAGATTTTATCAAATATATGCCAGCGTATGTTGACTTTACTATTGTTGGAGCTGGCTCACAGCAAGTATCGAAGCCCATTAAGGAATATATAGATAGGAGAAAGATATCTTTTTTTGCAAACGTGAGCAATGATCAACTTCCCCGATGGTATCACCACGCTGATGTGATAGTAAATTTTGTGAAAGTACCTGGAATATCAAGAATAACCTTAGAAGCAATGGCGTGCGGGAGACCTGTAATAATGTTTAACATTGAAGATAGAACTCCAGTCGTACATGGGGAAACGGGTTTCCTCATTAAAGAAGATGTAGGAGAGTTGGTGGCGTTACTTGATTGGATCAATACCAATAGAGGGGATTTAACTGATATTTCCTATCAGGCAAGGAAAATAGTTGAGTCAGAATACGATAATTGCATTATTATGGAAAGACTTGCAAAAGTATATCATTCCCTCGTGGCGAGATAACGATGCGTCATTCAATTAAAAAAATAGTTAAAAGGATACCTTTCTACCATCAGGTAGATTTTGTTAGGAGAAGAATCTATGAGGCAAAGATTTTTGATTTTAGAGTCAATAAACTTGCACACGCATTAGAACATTACCCTGTGGGATTGATTATTGATACTACCAATCGATGTAATGCTCAATGCGTGTGGTGTCCTCACCCTGCTGCAAGACCTCAACCACAAGAGATGGATGATCATTTGTATAAAAAAATATTAAAGGACTTTTCTTGCAGAAGAGGGACTGTCAAATTTGGTAACTATGGAGAACCTCTGCTTGATGAAAAGTTTTTAGAAAGAATTGAATTTTTAAAAAATTACAAAAATATAGTTTTTGTTGATATGAACACAAATATTAGCTTGTTAAGTAAGGATATTGCAGCAGAATTAATCCGCTTGAACGTTCATTTGGAATTGAGCTTAGATGAACTTGATAAGGATATATATCAGAGAGTGAAAGGATTAGATTATGAGAGGGTGATGGGCAATTTGTTCGATTTGTTGGATCTGAATCGGAAAGCAAAGAGACCAGTGAGAATTATTGTGAAAATTAAGACACTCCAGAATTATAGAGAAATCTATAACAACCCACTCCATAGTAAAATAAAAAATTTACTCACCACTGGTTTTATAGAATTACTTCCCATAGCGGAAGAAGATCCCATAAATAGAATGGGAGGTAGCTTCGATAAAGATAAATTTGAAAAGTTATTCATCAAAAAAAAGAAGATAAAAAATAATTACCGGCGGTACAATCTGTTAAATCCTTCACCTTGCACCGCTTTATGGAGGTATATGGTGATTGTGCCTAATGGCAATGTAGTTCAGTGTTGTGTTGATGTTAACCAGAGCGTTGTACTTGGTAATTTAGCTCACCAGTCTATAGAGGAGATATGGCGAGGTAATATTATAACAGAATTGAGGGGAAAGGCTATCAATAGAGAAAGGAAAAAAATGGTTCTCTGTAGAAATTGTGACCTCCATCAAGGATGGCAACATTTAAGAAATTATTACGTTTTGAGTAGTAATATGATCAAAGATCCATTTCTGCGTTAACTTTTTGAAAAGAAAAACCTATGAACACATTCGGTAATTTTGCTGTAACAGCGTAAAGAGAAATGGACTCCTCGCTTCACCGGGGGATAGTAACGTGCGCAGTCTATTAGTTATGCCATAGAACATCACTCAGAGATGGACAAGATGGGGAAACGGGCGAAAGAGAGGCAAAAAGATTTCCCTGTGCGACTACTGTACTTCAGCAGATTGAGATCTACAAAAAACTTTTAAAAAATGATTAGAAACGCTGATTGTTGATTGTACTTTTCTCTTCTTCATTATATACGCTTTCCTATAATGAAGTCTATTACACTGAGATAGTGGTATAAAAG
>CAYYOQ010000107.1:0-7441 GCA_964473235.1 uncultured Thermodesulfobacteriota bacterium
TCAATTATCGTAGTAATCAAGTTCGTTGCTCATAGGATACCGCCTGCGGTATAAGTTAGCTTTTTACGAAGTCGTCATACAATTACCATTGCATATTTGCCAACAATAAGTTATTTTTAAATTTTGAGATTGAGAATCATAGAGCTACCCATATCATGAATAGTCTGACCCTTGCAGCACCAAGAGAGCACGTTCAAAAACGTGCCATTACGGAATACCACGACATCTCTGCCTTTGAGAGGTTAGCACAGGAGTGGGATGAGCTTACTACCCTCTCTGCCACTTCCTCCCCCTTTCTCACCCGGCAGTGGCAAAAGAACTGGTGGAACTGCTTCCACCACCATCGAGCGCTAAGGATACTCACCATAGATGATGAAAACGGAAGACCTTGTGGCATAGCCCCCCTCTATACCCATGAAAAAGAAGGGGCGCATACGCTGATGCTCCTTGGCAGCAGAGACCTCTGTGATTACCTCGATTTTATTGTAGCACCATCTAGAGAAGCATATTTCTACCACACCCTCCTCTCCCACCTCGCCTCATCCACGCCCACCCCTGCCGCCCTTTGCCTCAACTCCATTCCGCACTCCTCCCCAACCCTCCACTACTTCAAAGATTTTGCTCATCGCAGGGGATATACCCTTGAGATCCATGTAGAAGATACCTCACCCTCGCTCCCTCTCCCCAGCACCTTCGAATCCTACCTCACCTCACTTTCTCAAAAGAATCGCCACGAGATTCGGCGCAAAACGAGAAAGGTAACCAGAGGAAAAGCGTTAACCTTTAAGAAAATCGATAACCCTTCTCAGCTTATGAGTACCATGCCTTCTTTTCTCCGCCTCTTCCGCGCCAGCGCAGGTGAAAAGAGTGCATTTCTCACCAGCCAACGGGAAAGGTTTTTCTTAACCATTGCAGAGGAATGCTCACGACTGGGGTGGATAGAACTCTTCGCGTTATCCCTTGACGCAGAAGAGGTGGCGTACCTCTTCTGCCTTCACTATCAGGACACACTCTATCTCTATAACTCTGCCTATGACCCCACCTATGCCTTTTTAAGTCCAGGAATTGTGGTGCTCACCTACTGCCTAGAGGACGCTATCAACCGTGGAATCAAGCAGTTTGACTTTTTGAGAGGCAGCGAACCCTACAAGTATCACTTTGGCGCTCACGACCACGCACTCTATACGCTCACCCTTCACCTCCCGGGAGAGAAAAGGTATGCCTAGAATAGCCATGCTCAGCGTCCACAGCTCCCCCTTGGCTACACTGGGTGGTAAAGAAACCGGGGGCATGAATGTCTATATTCGCGAATTGAGCAAAGAACTTGCGACAAAGGGGTTCCACATCGATATCTTCACCAGGTCTCAGGGTGCTTCTACCCCTCAGATCACCACCTGCCATAAAGGTGTCAGAATAGTCCACCTCAAGGCAGGGCCTGAAATACCTTATGATAAGAGCCAGGTATGGTTTTACTTACCTGAATTTTTTGAGGGCGTGCAGCAGTTCTCTCAGCAGGAAAACCTGCGCTATCACCTCATCCACAGCCACTACTGGCTCTCCGGCTGGGTGGGAACTAAACTAAGCACACACTGGAATGTACCCCTGCTGCACATGTTTCACACCTTAGGCCATTTTAAGAACAAGGCCATTGAGCCCTTTGGCGAGAGCGAACCTGCGGTACGGTTAGAGGTAGAAACCCAACTTATCAAGCATGCCCACCACTTAGTGGTTGCAAGCCCCAGAGAAAAAGTCCAAATGATATGGAGCTACGGTATCCCTTCCGAAAAGATTTCAGTAATCCCCTGCGGGGTGGATTCCCAGCTATTCATACCTCATGAGAGCTTCCCCTCCAAAACTCATCTCGGTCTTCCCCCCAAGCGGTTTATTCTTTTTGTAGGTCGCATTGACCCAGTGAAGGGTATCGACACCCTGCTCAAAGCGATGGCCTTGGTAAAAAGTAAGAGTGAACTTCATCAAGAGGTACATCTTCTCATCATTGGGGGTGAGGTGGATACTACTTCTTCCTCTCACGATAGGGAAATGCATCGACTACAACGACTCACCAGTAAACTGGGACTTAAAAACATGGTAACCTTTATGGGAGCCCAACCACAACATCAACTCCCCTATTTCTATTCAGCAGCTGAGGTGTGCGTGCTTCCCTCCCGCTATGAATCCTTTGGGATGGTCGCACTAGAGGCAATGGCCTGCGGCACTCCTGTGATTGCCTCCAAAGTCGGTGGTCTTACCTCTTTTATCCAGGACGAAGTAAATGGTTTTTTAGTACCCGAGGGGGATGAAAAATCTCTGGCAGAAAAGATCATTACCCTCTTAACCAATGCTTCGCTCAAGGAGACACTGGGACTCTTGGCTCGGAGGAAAACTGAGGCGTTCAGCTGGTCACGTATTGCCTATCAGATGACCACCCTCTATCATTTCTTGCTGAAGAAGAAGGGCGATGATACAGAGGAGATAGTAACTATTCCCTTTCCTCTACCTGAAAGACAGCACGCGCTCCTCACTCCATAACCGATACACCACCTCCTAGGAAGAGCAACTCTTACGCGAGAATGAAAATTACTAAGTGATTACATGAGAGAGGGCTACACGATGCAAAAGCAAGACACCCCTCCCCGTGGAACGCAGGTTCTGCTGGTTATGGCACATCCTGATGACGCTGAGCTGTCCTCAGCAGGCACCCTGATTAAGTGGACGGCAGAGGGAAAGCAGGTACGGTATGTTGTCTGTACCACGGGAGATAAGGGAACAAAAGATGCGCAGATGACCCCTTTCCGTTTAGCTGAGATACGGGAACAAGAACAGAGAGAAGCGGCACGGGTAATAGGAGTCAACGATATTACCTTCTTGCGTCACGCAGATGGAGAGCTGGAGCACAGCGCAAGCTTCCGTAATGAAATCGCCCTTCTCATCAGAAAGTTCCGACCGGACATCATCATTACCCATGACCCCTGGAGACCTTACCAACTCCACCCTGATCATCGGGCGGTAGGGTTTGCGACTGTCGATGCCGTAGTAGTGGCACGCGATCATCTCTTTCTGCCAGCCCTGATGGAACTGGGACTCCCTGCCCACGCACCACTAGAGCTCTTCTTCACCTTTCCTCCCACTGCTGACTATGTGGTTGATATCACCGATGTCATAAAAAAAAAGCTCGAGGCATTGGAAAAGCACAAGAGCCAGCTTGAAATTATTCCCGACTGGCGCGAAAAGATACGGTTTATGAGTTCACAACTTGCAGAGGGACATCCCTTCACCTATGCCGAGTCGTTTAAACGTCTGGTACTCACCTATCAGTGATCCTTAGTCCCCACTCCACCTCTTAAGAGGTACCAGCAGTGAGTATAAAAGTCGGATGCTGTGGCTTTCCCCTCGCTAAAGAAAAGTACTATCAGCACTTCAGTGCAGTAGAGCTCCAACAAACCTTCTACCAACCCCCTCAACTAAAAACTGCAAAAAGGTGGCGAGAAGAAGCTCCTACCAAACTAGAATTTACCCTTAAGGCATGGCAACTTATTACCCACACACCTACCAGCCCCACCTATCGGCGTCTCAAAGTAACCATCCCGCCTCGTAGACAAAAGTACCTGGGGTCCTTCCAACCCACCGAGGAGGTATTTGCTGCATGGGAAAAGATTGATGAGACTGCGAAAGCGTTACACGCCCAGCTTATCATTTTCCAATGTCCAGCCAGCTTTGATCCCACGAACGCACATAAAGAGAACCTGAGGAAATTTTTTACCACGGTGGAGAGAAACCGTTATCTGTTCGTGTGGGAACCACGAGGCACCTGGCAGCTTGAAGAAGTTTATGAGCTCTGCAGAGAACTTCAGCTCACTCCCTGTCTTGACCCGTTCCTCATCCATCAACCCCCCCGCCCTCTGGGGTACTTTCGACTCCATGGAAAAGAGAGCTATCGCTACCGATACCAGAAAGAAGATCTGATTTGTTTTAAAAGACTTTCCCAACACTTCACCCATACCTACTTTATGTTCAACAACATCTCCATGTATGACGATGCAAAACACTTTTTAAAACTCTTAGGCAATGGGTGAGGGAAAAGCATTCATCGGAACAAGCGGCTGGAACTACTCCCATTGGGGGAAAGGAATATTCTATCCAACCGGACTGAAACCCTCTCTTCTCCTCTTTCAACTTCCTCCCTTCTTTAAAGTCAACTACCAGCGTCTTGGACATCTCCTTGACCTCCTCACCCACCAGGTGATACTCTCTGAGGTGAGAATAGCCTTTGAATTCAGAAATAAAACCTGGCGAGGAGAAGAAATCTTCCGTCTCCTTATGCAGAAAAATGCTGCCCTCTGCTTCGCTGATTGGCCCGATCTAACGGTAACCGAACCACCAACAGCAGACTTTATCTACCTAAGACGACATGGTTCAACGCTCTTATACAGCTCCTGCTATTCTGAAGAAGAGCTCTCAATAGATGCTGATCACATACAAAAGTGGTTATCAGAGGGAAAAGATGTGTTCGTCTATTTTAATAACGATGCGCAAGGCTGGGCTATAAAAAATGCCCTACGCCTTTTAGAAATGGTACACTAAGTGTGAAAGGAGAAATGCATCATGCTTAACCTGATTAAAACGCGTAGAAGTATCAGAAAATTTACCTCTCAGCAGATTGATGATACCCAGCTCACTCAAATAATTGAAGCAGGTAGTTGGGCACCGTCCGGATTGAATAACCAACCCTGGAAGTGTGCGGTGGTACAAGACCCCCCTACCAAAAAATCGCTGTCAAAATTCACCCACTACTCCAGCATCATTGAAGGGGCACCGTTATGCATTGCGGTATTTCTTGACACCGCAGTGAGTTATGATCGAACAAAAGATATCCAAGCCATTGGCGCCTTTATCCAAAATATGCTCCTTGCCATTCACACGCTTGGACTCGGAGGGGTGTGGTTAGGAGAAATACTCAAAAACAAAGAGAAGCTTTCACAACTCTTACAGGCACCAGAGACTTTGGAACTCATGGCGGTTATTGCCCTGGGACATCCTGCAGAAAAAATTGGTAAGGGAAGCAGAAAAAGTGTAGAGGAAATTCTATTTCTGAAGAAATAACCTATTGCATAAGTGAGAAAGAGCAACGCCATGTTCGGCTGGAGAGGAACGATTCTGCGTATCAATCTCTTTTCGCACTGCTGCGAGAAAGGTGAGCTTGAAGAACATTTAAGGCTTAACTTCTTGGGCGGAAGGGGGATAAACTCCAGGCTTCTCTATCAGGAGCTCTCCCCCCACCTTGATCCGCTTACTCCTGATAACACCCTTATCATAGGAAGTAGCCCCCTCTCGGGGACTACCGCACCTGCCACTTCACGCTGTACCATAACCGCTCAATCTCCTCTCACCGGTATCCTGGGTGATGCCAATTTTGGTGGTTACTTTGCACCGGAGATTAAAAAAGCAGGGTATGATCACCTCATTATTAAAGGCGTCTCAGAAAAACCTGTCTATCTCCTCATCACTGAGGAGGGGGTAGCATTCAAGGATGCTTCACACCTCTGGGGTAAGACCACCTGGGAAACTGAAACACTGATAAAAAAAGAACTCAAAGATCCTAAGGTTCAGGTCGCGTCCATTGGACCTGCGGGAGAACACCTGGTGAGGACTGCCTGTGTGGTTCATCGATACAACGCTGCGGGGAGAACCGGGATGGGGGCAGTCATGGGTTCAAAAAACCTCAAGGCAATAGTGGTGAGAGGAAATCAAAAAGTGCCTATTGCACTTCCAGAACTGTTTACACAAACCGCGAGGAAATGGAAAAAGAAAATCAAAGCATCACCATTCTGTCAATCCCACAGGAAATATGGCTCGGCAGGCCCCCTTGCCCTCGAAGATGAAATAGGAATACTTGCGGTAAGAAATTATCAGCAGACCAGTGGATTCGAAGGAGTGGAAGAGGTCACCTCCGAAACACTGGCGAAAAGGTTTTTCACCCGATCACACAGTTGCTTTGCCTGCCCGGTGCGCTGTATCCAGAGCTACGAAGTGAAAGAAGGTCCTTACCAAGGAACTAAAGGGACCAAGATGCCTGAGGGCTGTACCTCTCCTTGTGGACCAAGCTGTGGAAACTCCTACGCACCATCTCTCTTTAAAATTAATAACCTTGCTAATGAGTATGGTCTCGATGTGCTCGACTTTGGTATCCTCATGTCCATTGCCATGGACTGGTATGAGCACGGAATCATAAGCAGAGAAGACACCGATGGGATCCCCCTCACCTGGGGTAACTACCAGGCTATGGTAGAGATGATCCCTAAGATAGCGCGGAGAGAAGGGTTCGGTACTATATTGGCAGAGGGAGCAGTAAGGACGGCACAGAAGCTAGGAAAAAATGCTCTGGAATATGTGAGCCACTGCAAAGGGATGGTTGAAGGCATGGTTGACCCCAGAGCATTGAAAGGAACTGCGCTCTGCTTTGCCACCTCAACCCGAGGGTGTGACCACTTACGGGGAGGAGTGTACATTGAGATCCCCTTTATGGGTAAATCACTGATAACTCCCGAAGAAGCGCGAAAGAAGTTTGGCTCAGAGGAAGTGCTTAACCCTACTTCCTACACCAAAGCGGCACCTGCACATTTCTATCAAGACGCTCATACCCTAGCCGACGCCCTTGAAGTCTGTAAATTTGTCACCTCCTCTATAGGACACGGTATCACCTTAGAGGATATGGGAGAAATGTTCCATGCAGTCACCGGGATTGAGACAGATACTGCAGCGCTTAGAACCATTGCCAATCGCATCTTCACCCTAGAACGTGCTTTTCTGGTAAGGGAGGGCATCACCAAAAAAGACGATTTCTTACAAGGTAAGTGGGTGCGGGGTCCTGTACCCAATGGCCCCTATAAAGGGCACACCATAGAGGAAGCGAAGTGGGAGAAAATGCTCTCTGAGTACTATCAACTCAGAGGGTGGGATCCTTCTACCGGAATCCCTACCAAAGATACTCTTGAAACATTAGGACTCCATGACGTGTATCAGGAGCTGAAAAAGATTAGGGCAATCTCACAATGACCAGCACTTATAGTTTCTTCTTTATAAAGAGAGGAATCCATCTCCTCGACATGACATGTTATCTATTTTATGCTCAAGTGATAAGTGAATCTTTACTATTGAGACCCGACCCCGATTGCTTGAGGCTTTTACCTATCTTTAATTACTTTCTGTAATTGACCAAATCTTTCAAATATGTCCTCCCTTAAATCATCAATGTATTCATCGGGGCCATTCTCCTTTTCAACCATAAGGCAACCAGAGCCCGATTTACCTGCAAAAAACTCATCAAGATTCTTAGAAATGTCACTAAGATTCCCTTGGTTCTTATACTTAGATACTTCCTTAAAGATAACGTCTAAATCAGGAGCATATCTTAACATGAAATACATATAATAAAGATCCTTAG
>CAYYOQ010000108.1:0-7426 GCA_964473235.1 uncultured Thermodesulfobacteriota bacterium
CAGATCTCAGGAGAGACAATGGCAAAGGGCTGCGTATTTCAATGATTATTCCTTTATGTTTGATTACCGTTGGCGAGAAACTGCACAGGGACCCTCATCGATAAAGAGCAACCTTAAATTGAGTGGCACCTATGATGTGGATGGAGAGGTTGCTATGCGTACTGAGGGGAAAGGCATATACATTGATTTCTTCTCATAATAATCTTTCAGTCTAACTTTATTGGCTATTACCTTCCTCTGTAACTATTTTACTACCTGCTCACCTTCAGCACACCAGTAGTCATAGGCATTCCCAAGGCAATCAAGCCATTACTAAAACTCTTGGTGTCTTACACCCCAGACCTTCTCACCTTCAATCCTTGCAATCTCTACTTCTAATTCCTGATTTTTTAAGGATTCGGGGCCATCTAAGAGCACAGGAATATAGTTGCGTGAGCGGCCTTTTAAACAACTTGAGTGGCGGTCTCGTTGTTCCTCAATCAGCACCATGAGCTTTTTCCCCAGATACGTGGAGTAGAAACAGTGTCTTTTTTTTCTCCCCAGTGTTCGCAGTGTTTCACCTCTGGTGCTCATGAGCGTATGGGGAACCTGATCGGGAAAGCGTGTGGCAGGTGTTTTCTCTCTCTTGGAGTAGGGGAAGACGTGAAAGTAGCTAATGGGTAACTCCTCAAGCAATTGGTAGGTTGAGAGAAAGTGATGGTCACCTTCTCCAGGAAATCCCACGATCACATCCACCCCCAGACAGAGCTGAGGGATAGCACGAGAGAGAGTTGCAACCAGTTTTTTAAAATCATCTGAATTGTAAGGCCTGTTCATCCGCTTAAGAATTTCATCATTGCCACTCTGCAGGGGAAGGTGAAGGTGGGGGCAGATGGTGGTGGAAGCTGAAAGGAACTCTATGAGCGTCCTATCAATTTCCATAGGTTCAAGAGAACTGAGCCGTATGCGGAGTAATGGCTTTTCTTTTTCAATTGCTTTCAGCAACGCTAAAAGAGTACGGGGAGGGGTGAGGTCAACCCCATACGCACCCAGGTGAATACCAGTGAGCACCACCTCTTTAAATCCAGCGTTACCAAGCAAGACAAGGCGTTTCAACACTTCTTCAAGAGCAAGGCTGCGGGGCTTTCCACGGGCATAGGGTACGATGCAATAGGCACAGAAGGATTCACACCCGTCCTGAATTTTTAAAAAGGCTCTGGTGTGGTGGGGGAAAGAGTGAAGTGGTGGGTCTTTAAAGCAGTGTTCCTGAGTAATGTCGGATACGATGAGGGAAGGTAATGTTTTTCCTCCAGGGGAGGTAATGAATTCTGCTATCTTCAGTTTTTCTGCATTTCCCAGGATGAGAGAAACACCCGGGAGGTGAGCTAGTGCCTGAGGTGCTACCTGGGCATAGCATCCGGTGACGATAATCTTAGCCTGAGGGTTCCTCCGGTGTGCCCTTCTGATTAACTGGCGAGACTGGTAATCAGTTTTCTGGGTAACAGTGCAGGTGTTGATAATGTAGATATCTGTAGGAGAGTAAAAGTCCACAATCTGGTAGCCTTTCTCCCTCAGCGCTTCTTCCATGAATGCGGAATCATACTGATTCACCTTGCAGCCGAGAGTAGAGATAGCAATCTTTTTTGTTGCCATAGACGATGCGATGCTCCTCCCACGTCAGAACGATTGTAAGGCTTACTCATCAGTAAAATCAAGGATAAAAGTGAGAGAAATAAATGGTGAATGGTGGATAGTAAATGGGGAATAGCTATTTACGATTAACGATTCAAGGATTACGATTTACGAAATTAAAAATCTTGATTGCACTACGGTAGTGTGATAGTAGCTAGAGCACTTATAGGCTTACATCAATGAGGGAAAGGTACTGCTATGGCCATTGTTGTTCCATTCAGGGGAATACTCTACAGTCGAGAGAAAGTGAGAGATTTTAGCAAGGTCACTGCCCCCCCCTATGATGTGATCTCTCCTGAGCAACAGGAGAGGTACTATCACTACAGCCCTTACAACATCATACGCTTAATTCTGGGTAAACAATTTCCTGATGATTCCAGTTCAGATAACAGGTATACCCGTGCTGCCAGTTTCTTCCATAAGTGGCAGGATGAATCCATTGTGGAGAGGGATGAGACACCTTCACTCTATTTTTACCATCAGGAGTTCTCTGGGTCAGGGGGGCGAAGGGTAGCCAGGGATGGTTTCGTAGGACTTGTCAAATTAGAGGAGAAGGGGAGCGGGATGATCATCCCCCATGAAAGAACCCTCGATAAACCAAAAGAGGACCGTTTGGAGTTGATAAAGGCCTGCTCGGCACATTTCTGCAGTATCTTTTCACTCTACTCTGATCCTGAAGATACCATCAATCGTCTTCTGAGAGGAGCGATGAGTGGTGCGCCCCTGATAGAGATTACGGATGAGGACACCACACTTCATCAGCTGTGGAGAATTGCTCAGCCAGAGGTGATCAGGCAGATATACCACAGGCTAAAAGATATCCCTCTCTTTATTGCTGATGGACACCATCGCTATGAGACTGCACTTAACTATCGTAACCTTCAACGAAAGCACTATCCTCACCCGACCGGGAAGGGACCCTTTAATTATGTGATGATGTACCTCACCTCCATGGAGGGAAGGGGACTGGTTATTTTACCTTACCATCGAGTGATTCACAGTCTTCAAGGATTTGATTTTGCTTCTTTTGAGAAGAGACTAGAAGACTACTTTGAAATTAAGTCATTTCACTTCACCCGGGAGAATGAAGTTCAGGTGTGGGAGGAGTTTAACGGACAGCTTCAGAGTAATGCCTGGGGAAGACCACTTTTTGGCATGTATGGTGCAGGGCAAGGGTGTTACCAGCTGCTCGTGTTAAAGGAGGCATTATTTTCATCACTATCAGATGATCACGAAGGCTCGGCATCTCTTAAACGGTTGGGTGTTAATAGTATTGAATCATTCATTTTTAGGAAGGTATTGGGTATTACTAGTGCATCGCTCCAGCATCAGCAGAACATAACCTATGTCCATGAGAGCTCGGAAGGACTTGAACTCGTTCGCGGCAAAGGGTATCAGTTAGCATTTTTTCTCAGTTCTACCACCCCTGCGGAGATAGGAGATATTGCCAGCCGAGGTGAAACCATGCCTCAAAAATCAACCTATTTCTATCCTAAACTGCTTAGTGGATTGGTAATGAATAGCATCATACCTGAAGAGTCAATTGAGTTTCCATGAGCGGAGAGATTCCCATCAGGGAAGATGAAGGTTTAGATGAGCTCTTTGATGGTCGTATAAGGATCATTCAGAAAAAAGAGGGCTATCGGTTCTCGATTGACGCAATCCTTCTTGCCCATGTTTCCTCTCAGTTTCCCGCAGATTCTGTCATTGACCTTGGCACCGGCAGCGGAGTTATCCCACTCATCTTAGCCCGAAAAACGTCTGCTCCTCGCATTGTGGGGGTAGAAGTTCAAAAGGAGATGGCTGATATGGCAGGACGTACCATTGAGCTCAATGGTTTTGCTGAGAGAGTTTCCATTCTTCATGAAGACCTGCGAAATCTGAATAAATGTTTTGCGGCCTCTTCCTTTGATCTGGTGGTGAGTAATCCCCCCTACTATCCTCTAGGAGAGGGGAGAATCAATCCCGATGAACCGAAAGCCATCGCTCGTCATGAACTTATGGTTAAGGTTGCTGATATAGGAGAGGTCTCACACTATCTGGTGAAACCTTCAGGGAAAGTAATAATAATTTTTCCTGCACGGAGATTACGAGAGCTATTCTCTGTGCTGCAGAAGTGTAATCTTACGCCTGAACTTCTTCAGGTTTTTTATAGTCACCCTCATGAGGAGGCGAGACTGGTGCTGGTTGAGAGCCGCAAGGGGGGGAATCCTGAACTGGAAATTAAAGAGCCGTTTTTTATGTATACCACAGAGGGATCTTACTCTGAGGAGATGCAAAAGATATATAATGAACTTTAGCATGAGTAGCAAGATGTGGGATATGAAATTGAGGAATTGAGGGATTGAGGAATTTAGGAATTGAGGGGTTTGGGAATTGCTTATTAGTTAGACTGTTGGCCGGTTAGCCTGTTAGCTGGCGAGCTGACTAGCTTGCAGATCGGTAAGCGTGCGAGCTTTGTTGATGATTATCTCCGGGAGTCTGCTTTTTTATTGGCTTCACCATTGGTGGGTGATATCTCACCAATGCGAAAGCGAAGGTCGTTTATTACCTTCTCCCCAATGCGCTCATTGAGCCGTTCAATGATTAGATGCTTCATGAATTCCAGTTCCTGCATCCAGGTTGAACTCGATACGTTAACCCAAAGAATCATGTTTCTGATCTTATGGGGTTGGGCCTGGAGGGCTATGTGGGGGCCAACCACGCTGTCCCAGACATCCCAGATCTGATACTGTTTCATCTTGACACCGAGCTTGAGCCTGGTAAACAGCCTTTCTAGGATGGTACCAACTTCTTCGGGAGTAGTTTTTTTCTTCTCCTGAGGCATGTGTGATGCTCCTCTCACCCACTACTACCCACCGAACGTTTTGTCTGCTCGATGTTCTTTTTCAGTATAGGGCTTACGACTACTGCATGCAGCTCATCACTTACTATCTCTCTCAGCGGTAATCTCATCGGTGAGCAACTCCTCATCGATGCCAAGGATAGTAGGGAAACAGTGCCATTGAGGGTAAAAGTACGTTAGATGAGTTATTTAACCTGCGTACTACTTACAATCTCCAATGCGGTTTCCACTGAGGTGGCTTGTCATTTCCATGTTTGCGTGACTCATGGTCATGGTGAGGGTGCCTTCAAAACTATTTCCACTGTAGGTTATGGTACCTTTCCCTCTCATTTCCTCACCTTGGCTTTTACACTGAACGGTCCAGGTCACCGTATTACCAACTATGGTAGTCTCACTGATTTTACACTCCTGCCCTGGTTGAGTATTCTGCGGGACAAAGTCCTTTTTAGTGAGGCACTGAATATGTTTTTGCGGTGGTATGTTCATCCGCATTCCGGGCATTTCTACTTTTGTGGTAATTTCCCATTTGCCCTCCTGCAGATTCAATGCTGCATTGGCAAAGGCAACTGAAATGGAAGTTACCAGAATTAGTAAGGCAAGTACTAGTTGTTTTACCATTGCTCTTCCTCCTTTCTCCAGATAACAGTTTTCAATTGATCACCACGCGCGTGTCGGTGAAAAAAGTATAAGAGAAGGTTGTATGGAAGTCAACTGAAACATTGGTCAGAGGTGTTGAGGGGTTACGAGGGTGTGGAGGTAATGTGTTGTGTGACATCCAGATCATACATTTCAAAACCTTACGTTTCCTCTCTGTTGACTTACCTCTATCCTTATTTTATAATGTAAAAAATTTAGACTTGTGTTTATAGAGCATTGCGAAGATAATCACGGTTCCCCGAAAAGAAATAGTGCAATGAGGAAATACTGTACTTATGCTCAATGAAAAACAGCAAGTAGCGTTCACCTCAGTTCTGGCAGCTTTGTTTCTGGTTGCTATTAAAATTGTTGTGGGAGTTGCTACGGGAAGCCTTGGTGTCCTCTCAGAAGCCGCTCACTCCGCCCTTGATTTGTGTGCCGCGATTGTGACGCTGTTCGCAGTGCGCATCTCAGATAAACCGGCCGATACAGAGCATACCTATGGTCACGGAAAGATAGAGAGCTTTTCTGCCCTCATTGAGACTGCCCTGCTCCTGGTCACCTGTGGCTGGATTATTTATGAAGCCATGGAGAGATTGTTTTTTAGCAAGTCAATTGAGATTAGCGGAACATCCTGGGGCATAGGGGTGATGCTCCTCACCATTGCAATCAATATTTCCCGGGCTCACGCCTTAAAAAGGGCAGCATTGAAATACAAAAGTCAGGCCCTTGAAGCTGACGCACTCCATTTTACTACTGATGTATGGAGCTCACTGGTAGTGGTGGGAGGGCTGGTGTGTGTTGCCATAGGTAACTCCTATCATATGTCCGTGCTCAATTATGGAGACCCCATTGCGGCCCTTGGTGTTTCAATTCTGGTTATTATCGTGAGTATTGACCTTGGTAAGCGTACTGTAGATGTGTTGCTTGATACCGCACCAAAGGGAGTGATTGCCGATATCGTCCATGAGGTAAGGAAGATTCAGGGGGTGCTGGATATTGCAACCATTCGGGTGCGGCCATCCGGCCCCCTCTACTTTATTGATCTCAACGTGGGTATCAGCAAGCTGGAAAGTCATCAGGTGGTGCACTCTATTGTCCATAACATCAGAGGTGCCCTCCAGCAGAAATTTCCGCAGAGTGATATTGTGATAAGTACTTTTCCCATTGAGGTCACCGGCACTCAGGATCCAGAAGTATATCTCACCGTAAAAAAAATCGTTGATACCTTCCCCCTCTGTACTAATATCCACAATATTTACGTATATGAAGTTTCGGGAGGTAAGCACATTGCGGTGCATATCGAAGTAAAGGAAAACCTGACCCTGGAAGCGTCGCACGAACTTGCCCATAACATCAGCTCGATGATTCAGCATGAGCTACCTGAGGTAGGGGAGGTAAGCGTTAACTTTGAATACATGAAACAGAAACATATTGTGGCCAGAGATGTAACCGAACAAAGCAGAGAGCTTATTGGTAAAATAGATACCCTCATCAATAAAGTACCTCATAAGCTCAATTGCCACGATGTAAAGATTTACCGCCAGGGCGATAAGCTTACCGTTTTTTTTCATTGTGGATTGAGGGGAAATTTTGCAACAGAGAACATAGAGAAAGTTTCTCGGAACATCACAAAGCGGATAAGAAAAACTTTCAGTAATATAGAGAGCATTCATATCCACGTTGAGCCCATTGATTCTAAGAATTGAGGTGATCTCTTTTCTCTCACGCCTCCACTATTTGAATGAAGCAAGCCCATCTTTTTTCCAGGTTCCTTCACCTAATCTCTCTTTCCGTAATGCTATAGGTTATATTTCCACTGTGGGTAGTGCAAGATAACCCATTACTCCTGTGCCTTCCCAAAGTATTGATCCACCGCATCCTTCTAGAGTATAGACGTGCTCGGTGAGAATATCACATGAAATACATACCTCTCTGGAATAATGAAGATGGTAATCTCATCACACGAGAGGTTGGGGTTGAGGTGAGCTATTTTTTATTTATGAATTTTTTCATACCTACCGATTTATTAATAGCTGCTACTTGCCGATGTATAGCTTGTTTTTTAGGTTTACCAGGTGAATTCTATCCTTGGTAATTATTCTTCTTGTAAAAAATTGTTAATAGTTTAAAATCAGCAAATTTAAAATATTAGTTTTACAATAAGTTAGCATACCTTCGGAGATCATTCAAACACCCCGGTACTCACGTTAAGATGACCAGAGGGAAAGGTGAATTGCAACAATAGTACCGTCAACCATAAAGTTCAATTGA
>CAYYOQ010000109.1:0-7371 GCA_964473235.1 uncultured Thermodesulfobacteriota bacterium
ATAAGAAACGGGCCGCTTGGATCCACGCAGGTTGGACCGAGACGGGGGAGGGTGGCCTTCTGAATTTCGGTTCAGAAGGTTTTCATTTAATTGTAAAGAAAGGAATTCTTTATGGATAAAAAGATAAGTATAGTGACCCTGCAGGAAATGAAAGAAAAAGGTGAAAAGATCACCATGCTTACGGCCTATGATTACCCTACCGCCAGGATCCTCGACCAATGTGGAGTGGAGGTTCTCTTAATTGGTGACTCCGTGGGCAACGTGGTGATGGGAACGGATAACACCCTGCCGGTAACCACCGATGAGATTATCTATCACACCAAGGCAGTAGTGAGGGGACGGAAGCGAGCCCTTATCGTTGCAGATATGCCTTTCATGTCGTACCAGGTGAGTGTGGAGGAGGCGAAACGAGAAGCAGGAAAATTGATTAAGAAAGGGGGGGCAGAGGCGGTGAAGCTTGAAGGTGGGGAAAACATGGAGGAAGTAATCAGAGCCATCTGTGATATTGATGTTCCGGTAATGGGACATATCGGGCTGACCCCTCAGTCCATTCACCGGATGGGTGGTTACAAGGTGCAGGGGAAAGAGGAGAAACAGCGGGAGAAGCTATTGGCCGATGCCCTGGCGGTAGAGAGGGCCGGTGCGTTCTCCGTCGTGCTTGAAGCGGTTCCTTTAAGCCTTGCGCGGGAGATAACCCGCACCTTAAAAATTCCTACCATTGGCATCGGAGCCGGTATCCACTGTGACGGTCAGGTGCTGGTGATCCATGACCTCCTGGGGCTTTCCGGAGGCTTCCGACCTAAGTTTGTAAAGCAGTATGTGAATCTTGAGGCTGAGATTACCAAGGCGGTAAATAAATTTCTTACCGAAGTTAAAAAGGAAAAATTCCCCACCGATGACCACAGTTTCCACTAAAGGATGGAAGGGTGATGGATATCATAACCGGCATCAAGGAAATGCAAGACTTCTCACGCAGGGCGAGGGGAGAGGGGAAAATCATAGCCTTCGTTCCCACTATGGGGTATCTCCACCAGGGGCATGTGAGTTTGATGGAGGAGGGGAAGCGAAGGGGCGATGTGCTGGTGATGAGTATTTTCGTTAACCCCACCCAATTCGGGGTAGGAGAAGACTATGAGCGTTACCCGCGGGATCTGGAGCGTGATCAAAGGTTAGCTCAAGGGGCAGGGGTGGATGTGCTCTTTGCCCCGACGGTTGCTGAGATGTATCCCCAAGGCTACCAGAGCTACCTGGATGTGGAAGAAGTTACCAGACATCTCTGTGGTCTTTCACGACCGACTCACTTCAGGGGGGTTACCACGGTGGTGTGTAAACTCTTTAACATTGTAAAGCCACATCTGGCGATATTCGGTGAAAAGGACTTCCAGCAGCTGGTGACGATCTGTCGGATGGTGGTAGATCTTAACCTTGAGGTAGAGATCGTGGGGATGCCTACCTATAGGGAGGAAGATGGTCTGGCTATGAGTTCCCGCAACCAATACCTTTCTCCTGATGAGCGGAAGGCCGCGTGCTGCCTTTCCCGTTCATTGAGAAAGGCTCAAGAACTTTTTGAGCGGGGTGAAAGGAATTCAGAACGCATGGTAAAGGAAGTGAGGAAGATTATAGAAACAGAGAAGCTCGCCACCATTGATTATGTGAAGATTTGTGATAGTAACACACTAAAGGATCTAGAGCGGATTGATCAAGAAGCCGTGGTAGCGTTAGCAGTAAAAATTGGGAAAACCCGATTGATTGATAACACCGTTTTAAACCTGCTTCATTTTAAGTAGGATGATGCAGTAATCAGAGGGTGAATTTCTCCTCACTGAAATACTTTTCCCGAATCTTCTTCATATCTTCCCATACCTCTCGCTTCCGATGGGGATTTCTCAGTAAGAAGGCACGATGAAAGGTGGCGATGAGCAGGCTCTCGCGGTAGGAGAAGAATCTCCCGCGCAGGCTTGATATCTTCTCCTCAGTCTCAAGCAGGGTCTGCGCAGCAAAGGTGCCCAGGGCGCAGATAATCCTTGGCTTGATGACTGCAAGCTGCCTCATCAGAAGGGGCTCACAGGCCTTGATCTCATCAGGTTCAGGGTTTCGATTATTGGGGGGACGGCATTTGAGGATATTGGTAATGTAGACTTCTTCCCGGGTAAGGTTAATGGACTTAATGATATTAGTGAGTAGTTGACCAGCACGACCTACGAAGGGTTTCCCTTGAAGATCTTCATCTTCACCGGGACCTTCGCCCACAAACACCAGTCGGGCCTCGGGGTTTCCCACACCAAAGACAAGGTGTCTGCGATGGCTATGGAGCTTGCACCTGGTGCACTCACCCAGCTCTCTTCTGATTTCTTCAAGCGATGAGGCTTTGTGAGGTGGGGGAGGTGCCTGGTGAACTGGATATCCTAGCACTCCCTGTTCCTTTTGAACGAGTAGGTAGTCCTTGAGTGAAGCGATAATCTGTTGCAGTTCCTGAGTAAGCTGATCGCTTTTTTCCATTTACGCTGCAGTAGGTGGAGGAGGGGAAGTCGGTTTTTCTGTTTTAAGCTGTTTGATTTTATCTAAGATCTTATCTGCTAACTCTTCCTTGTCCATGAGGGGGAGGGCATTAATTTTACCTTCATGATCTATCAGGGTTACCTCATTGCTATCGGAACCGAACCCCCCTCCTCTCTGGAGGGCACTGTTGACCACAATCAGATCGAGATTTTTCTTGTCCAGTTTTGATTTGGCGTTTGAAATAAGGTTGGTAGTTTCAGCAGCAAATCCTACCAATATTCTGTTGTCTTTGTGTTTCCCCAGCTGGTAGAGAATATCAGGGTTTCTCTCCAGTTCCACCGTATATATCTTGTGGGTTTTTTTCATCTTATCTTTAAAGCTCTTTTTGGGGCGATAGTCGGAAACCGCAGCGGCCTTGATCACAATGGTGCTTGATTGATAGTGGTCCATCACCGCCCGATACATCTCATATGAGTTGGTAACGGAAATGGCGTGAAGGTGAGGAGGTGGGGTCAGGTGGGTGGGACCGCTTATCAGTATTACCTCTGCACCTCTTCGGTAGGCAGCGTGAGCCAAGGCATACCCCATCTTGCCAGAGGAACGGTTAGTGAGTATTCTTATAGGATCGAGCGATTCCTGGGTGGGTCCTGCCGTAATGATGATCTTCTCTCCCTTAAAATCTTTAGGGGTAAGGAGGGTGAGTGCCTCCTCCACTATGTTCTCTATTTCCGCGAGCCGCCCCTTTCCCTCATAACCACAGGCGAGTTCTCCGGTAACGGGCTCTATGATTCTAAAACCGCGCCCTCGTAGTATTTCAACGTTGTGCTTTACCACAGGGTTTTCCCACATCTTGACATTCATGGCAGGGGCAATGAGTACCGGGGCGGTGGTTGCCAGTGCTACTGTTGAGAGAAGATCATCAGCGAGACCATACGCAATTTTGGCGATGATGTTGGCGGTGGCAGGAGCAATGAGCAGAAGATCTGCCCTGTCGGCAAGGGAAATGTGGGTAACCTCAGGCTGGAAAGGGGCAAAGAGGTCGGTGTATACCAGATTACCTGAGACGGTCTGAAAAGTGAGGGGGGTAACAAACTGCTGTGCATTTTTGGTCATGATGACATGGAGCTGAACTCCGCGTTTGCTAAGCTGGCGGACTAATTCTACCGCCTTATAGGCGGCAATTCCTCCGGTAACTCCTAGAATAATCTGTTTTCCTTTACTCATGTTTGCCTTTCCTTGCTGTGGTGGTAGTGGTTTGTTTTTCCTCTGTGCTGGTAGCATGAGGGGTAGCCTGTAACTCAATCATATCAGGTGAAACCTTTTTGACTGAGACGGTAAACCCCTCAAGTGATTTACTTTTTATCACGTCGGCAAGTGAGGAGGACGTGAGGGGGGATTCTGCCTCAAAGAGGGCTTCTCTCTCTGAGAGGGTTTTCTGGGAAAGGGTGTTGATCTCGGGGATTCCTTTTTTTAAACTGCTTTTAAGTTGAGAGAAATCTAGGTAGGTAGATAAACCTGAAACGCGAAGAGTAATCAGATTAATCCCCTGATATTCTTTTACCCATCGTGAGGCAATCTGCTCCCCTATTTGATCAGCAAAAAGGTTAGCAGCCTTTTCCAGGGCGATCCTCTCCGCAGTTGCTTCATCATCCTCAGTTGCAGGAATAAACGTATCAAGGGTTGCCACCACCGCCCCACTCCCAATATTCAACGCGTTCGCAGTGAGGTTTACCTGTACTGACTTTTTGGGGCCATCTTCGTTTCTCAACTCTGCCTGAATAGTGCCTACGAGGGCAACGTCTGCTTTAAATTGCGCACCTAAGGTTTTGATGGCTTCCGGTTTTACCTCCAAACACCCGTATACCTTTTTTATAGGAGTTGAGGGAAGTAACTGGATATGGTCTAACACTTCAAATCCCTTTTTCTGGAGCTTATTCCTGATAATCTGATCAGTAGTGGTAAGTTCCCTCTCAGGGTCGATAAATGACCACCAGCAGGTAGAGAAGTTTTGTTTCAGCTTCTGCTGTGCAATCATAAGAAGAATGCGGGGGAGCTTCACTTTAGGGCTGAGCACCTGGAGGTTCACCAGATACTCTTCCAGCTCTGTGAAAGCGATCGTTGATTGAAGGGTAATGCGGTAGTAATCTCCCACCGTGTTCTCGTAGAGAACCCGATAACTTTGCAGATACTGGGTAGTCTGCTCAAAGAGTGTATCCTTAAGGGAGGCAAAACGGTCTTCAAGGAGATCAAAGGTCATTAACATTCCCACTGCCTGAAGGAGTGCCTTTTTTTGGGCATCAGCAATTGCCTCATTTTGGGCACGGACTACATCACCCTCAACAATCTGTGCGATACCGGTAGAGATGAGGGCATCAGAGGGTGACGAGGTTTGGGAAGAAGCCTCGTGGGGGAACCCATATAACACGGTGAAGACTAACGCTAATGAAAATACCATTACCTTTTTCACAGTTTTTTACCTCGAAGGTGTAGTGTCCGTAGTCCGATGTTGGTTGTGGGTGGACTTTCGTAAAAAAAAACTAAAAGTGAACAATGAGACCACTCGCGGTGTGGTGTATACTACCCTCGTGTACATTAGACAACCTGCTACCGACAACTGGCAACTGACTGCTCACCACTGACTAGCGATCACTTCAGGTATGGCTTGAGTGAATCGACCATCGTTTTATCAAGCTCTGCTTCGATGACGATTCCCGTAGTGAGATACTTTCTCCTGATGATTTTTCCTTGTTGTAAAACTTGTCCCATGATTTTCCCTGAAGTAAAAGGGATTTTTAGCTTGACCCTTTGAAGTGAAGAGGAGGCAAAGTGCTCGATCATGCTGAGAAGGTCGTCTATCCCTTCTCCGGTTAAGGCTGAGAAGGCAACACTGTTATCCAATTTTTTTAACCAGGTAGCAATCGTTTTTTTCTGGGAAACAAGGTCTATTTTATTGAGCACATGGATGGTTTTCTTGGGCGGAATGCCAATCTCCTCCAGCACACTATTGACTGCCATCACCTGGGCTTCACAGTGGATAGTACTGATATCAATGACGTGAACCAGAAAATCAGATTCTTTTACCTCCTCGAAGGTTGCCTTAAAGGCAGCAATGAGCTGATGGGGAAGCTTGTTAATAAAGCCAACGGTGTCGGAGATAAAAACTTTTTGATTGTTGGGCAGCAGAAGCTTTCCCACCTTGGGATCTAAGGTGCTGAAGAGTCTATTTCCCACCACCACACCGGTGTGGGTGAGATAGTTTAAGAGGGTGGACTTTCCCGCGTTGGTGTATCCAATGAGCGCAAGGGAGAGTGGTGAGAGTGACTTTCGCCCCTGGCGGTGAAGTTCTCTTACCTGCCGTACCTTGTCAATAGCCTTTTTTAACTTGGCTATCCGCTCTTTTATCTTCCGCCGATCCATCTCCAGCTGAGTTTCCCCAGGACCTCTGGTTCCTATCCCGCCGCCCAGTCGTGACAGTACTGCCCCTTTTCCTTTAAGCCGGGGGAGGGTGTAGGTGAGCTGGGCAAGTTCTACTTGAAGCTTTCCCTCTTTTGATTTGGCCCTTTGGGCAAAAATGTCGAGGATGAGTCCAGTGCGGTCAATGGTTTTAGTGTTGAAGGTTTCCTCTAAGTTTCTTTGCTGGGTAGGGGTGAGCTCTTCATCAAAGATTACCAGATCGATGCCGCGTGAACTCACCACCTCCCTCACCTCATCTACCTTTCCGCTCCCAATTAAAAAAGAGGGGTCTCTCTTTTTTAACTCTTGAATAATAGTTCCTTTAACCTCTGCCCCCGCAGTCTCGGCCAGCCGGGACAATTCCTCGACGGAATCCTCAACCTCCCGGTCTTGACCGCCTCCATCGTGGGTCCCGATGAGGAGGGCCTTTTCTCTCTGTAACGCATTGTTCATATAATCACCTTAACCTTACCTTGGGTAAATCATAAAACAATTGCTCAAATTTTCAAGAACTTTTTAATCTCCTCACCAATCTCAGCGTGCTGCTGCGGAAGGGTACACCAGTTTATTTCGGTATCTTTTTTAAACCAGGTAAGTTGCCTTTTCGCATACATTTTGGTAGTGCGTTTGATCACTCTCACTGCTTCATTGAGGGTGATCTCTCCTTGAAGGTAGCTCAGCATCTGCTTGTATCCCAGGCTTTGAAAAGGTTTTATCGTGGGCGGGTAACCTTGTGAGAGTAGTTGTATAACTTCATCTGCCAGCCCTTGAGCAATCATGGTATCTACCCTCTGCTCAATCCGCTGGTAGATCTCCCTGCGATCTCTCAGTAAGCCTAGTTTGAGGAAGTTGAAATAGGAATGTTTAAACTGATGATTTTTTTGCTGTGCTGAGATTGGTTTCCCGGTGAGATAAAATATCTCGAGCGCTCGAATAATCCTGAAGGTATCATTAGGGTGTAGTTTTAACGCAGCCTCTGGGTCAACTTTTTTCAATTCCCGATAGAGATACCATTGCCCCTGCGTCTTATCTTTTTCTTTTAATTCCCTTCTTAATTTCTCATCAGCGCCGGGGGCAGGGAAGAGCCCCTTGGTTAAGGCCTTGATGTAGAACCCGGTTCCTCCTACCACGAGTCCGGATTTCCCTTGCTTAGCGAGTGAGTGAATAACCGTGGTTGCTTCATCTCTAAACTGCGCTGCGCTAAATTCCTGGTCGGGGTTTCTGATGTCAATAAGGTGATGGGTAGCCAGCGTTCGTTCCTCCAGAGAAGGTTTTGCTGAACCAATATCCATCCCGCGATATACCTGCATGGAATCAGCATTAATGATCTCCAAGCCAAATCTTTGGGCGAGCTCGAGGGCACACTCGGATTTTCCTACCGCGGTTGGTCCGAGTAAAATAACCAGAGGGATAGTACCC
>CAYYOQ010000110.1:0-7327 GCA_964473235.1 uncultured Thermodesulfobacteriota bacterium
TTATAGCTTTAGAATGCAGCGGCTGCCCAAGTACCTCCACTACCTTAAATTCAGGCGATTTGTGCGGGAACATGGGTTTGAGGTCATTGAGGCACACCGTTTTAGGGCACTCCAGTTTGTCCTCCGCTCCACCGCCGGGATGAAGCTACCCGCACTCATTGGGAATAAAAAAAATAGCTACTCTCTTGATCGGGAAATGGTCAGGGCATACGCTTCCCCAAGGATTGATCGCATCATCGTCAATGCCAAGGTAATCAAAGATATCTTGATGAGAGAAGCCGGGGTCAAGCAAGAAAAAATTTCAATCGTCTACAACGGGGTTGAAAGAGAGCGGTTTCATCCCGGTGTCTCAGGTAACGGCATCCGGAAAGAGTTCGGACTGGAGAGAGAAACACCCCTGGTAGGCATGATTGCCAATTTTACCAGTAAAAAAACTCACCACATCTTCTTTGAGGCAGCGCTGGGAGTGCTAAAGAAGAAACCTGAGGTAAAATTTATGCTGGTAGGGCATGGCGAGTATCAACAGTACCAATCGCTGGTAAAAGCCCGCGGTGCCGCGGGGAATTTTATCTTTACCGGTTTCCGGCAGGATATACCCGAGATTATCGCGAGCCTCGACCTGTCGGTGATTTCTTCCAGTAAGGGCGAAGGATTAACCGGAAGCCTGGTTGAGTCCATGGTGATGGCAAAACCGGTGATCTCTACCGATGTGGCAGGAAATACGGAAGTGGTGATTGATCGAGAGACAGGATTACTGGTTCCCGCAGGTAGTGAGCAGAAGCTGGAAGAGGCAATGCTTTTTATGCTCACCCATCCTGATCAGGCGAAGGAAATGGGCCTCAGAGCATATGAGTTCATCAAAGACAAGGTATCAAATGACAAAAGAATTGCCCGCATTGAGGAGATCTACTATCAGGTGCTCCAGGAAAAGCGATTGATCTGAGATCTAAGATATGGGATGGGGATAAAAGAATTGAGGAATTCAAATAGTTCATAGTCCATGGTCGATAGTCCATAGAGGAAAAATCCTAAGCACGAAATCCTAAAAAAATCCTAATGATCAACTGACCACTGTATTTCAGATATGAAGGCGATTATTCTAGCAGCAGGAGCAAGTAAGCGGATGATTTCCCTGACTACCACGCTCCCCAAGTGTCTTCTGAAAATCGGGGACCAATCCCTCATCGAACATCAAATTGCAACCCTTCACCACTACGGTATCCATGACATTGTAATGGTCACGGGATTCTGTGAGGACAAGATCAAAAAAACCTGTGGAAACCAGATTCGCTATATCTCAAATCACCGCTTTGCTGAGACAAACAGCATGTACTCGTTATGGTTAGCCAAAGAGGAAGCTCGGGAGGGGTTTGTAGTCTTGAATGCTGATGTGCTCTTTCATCCACTTATTGTAGGAAAACTCCTTGCCTCCCCCTACCCCGATGCGCTCACCTTGAGCAGGCAGGGTGAGCTGGGAGAAGAAGAGATGAAGATAGAGGTGCAATCAGCCCGGGTCGTTGCTATCAGCAAAGAGCTTTCTCCCCAGCAGGCGGACGGTGAAAACGTGGGAATCATCAAATTCTCTCCTCAAGGGGCACAGGTGCTGTTTGAAAAAATAGATGAACTCATTGCCCAGGGAATCGTCACTAAGTGGGCACCCTTCGCCTTCCAGCAGATTGCCTCATACCATCCCCTGTATGCGGTAGATATCGGAGATCTTCCCTGGATCGAGATTGATTTTATTGAGGACTATGAGAGGGCACAAAACGAAGTGTACCCGAGGATTATCCGTTATCAGGGTAATGAGGGTAATCCCCTGGTCGCTCACAAGATCACCTAGGGTGAGTACATTAAGGCAGGTACGACGGTGAAGAAAATTCTTTTCTGTGCATCAAGCCCTATGAACTACGCCATGTTTAAACCAATCCACCAGCGGATTAAGCACGATGAGCGGATTGAACTGTGGTTCACCGCCAACCATAAGGTTAAGGAGCTCTATCGCACAGTGGGGTTACAGGAAGAAAAGATTATTCACAAGGTAATTTCCTACTTCCGTCACTATGACATGTGCATTTGTCCCAGCTTCTTTTACGAGCGGAAAAATGCTGATATCAAGGTGCAGATTTTCCACGGGGTATCTTTAAAAAACAGGGCTGTCCACAAAAAGGCGCTCGCGTATGATAAGCTTTTCCTTGCGGGTGAGTATATGAAAAGAAAGTTTATGGAAACCTGGAAACTTGCTGAAGATGACCCTCGATTTGAAATGATTGGCATGCCCAAAGTTGACCCGCTGGTAAACGGCAGTTTAAATAGTAGCGAAATGAAGCGATCCCTGGGGCTCGATAACCGCCTCCCCACCGTGATCTACGCACCCACCCGCCCCAGCCCCACCAGTTCCTCACTCCCCATGGCAGGGGAGCAGATTATCACCACCATTGCTGACATGGAAGTTAACTTCCTCATCAAACTCCATGATCGCGCCTATAAAACCTGGAGGAGCACCTCAGAAGATTGGGAACAAAAACTCAAACGCCTTAAAAAGCCTCACCTCAAGGTGATTGATGATTACGATGTGGTACCCTACCTCTTTGTCAGTGACCTCCTGGTGAGTGATATCAGCTCCGTCGTTAACGAATTCTGCCTTTTAGATAGGCCCATCGTACTCTACGATGTCCCCCGACTCATTCAGTTTCATAAGAGAAAAGAGCTGGCGAGGGGACTCACCACCTCCGATCTGGAGGACTGGGGAAGAGAGGTGGGTACCATCGTCAACGATATGGAGGGGTTACGAAAGGCACTTGAGCATGGAATTGAAAATCCCCAGGAAAAAAGTGAACTGCGTAGGGCCTTTGTCCAGAAATTTTTTTATAAGCCAGGAACTGCCACCGAGAGGGCAGTAGAAAAGATTTATCAGCTCCTCAACCTCCCCCCTGGGCAATGACCCCTCTCCTTAAGTACCCGCCCCCGAGAGGAACTGTGGTAGCCACCCTACCTGTCCCTTCTGTTTCTGAGAAAAACTCTTTTTAAAGCTTAAAGGATATACGTCACCTTCCCTCGCGGTAGATAAACATTTCAATTATCCACCCTACTCTTCACAATTCTGTAAAGATTTCAATAAAACTACCGATTTATAAAGTGCCGATAGATTAGAAAGCTATTAAACAGTAAAATCTATCGCCCAAGCGCGTCTAGTAAAATCCCCAGGAAGTCAGACTTGACGTCTTCCTAATTCACACCACTATCAGGGTGTAAGGAGGGATGTTCTATGGATCAACTGAAGACATACCTTTATAACAATTTTGAGCAAATTTTAGTCTTTACCATCCTTATTGCGATTTTATTTATTAATTACTTTGCCGATCAGAAGATGGCGTTTCTCAACTTCTACTTTCTCCCAATCCTTTTAGCAGGCTACCTTTTAGGCCGTAGAACCGCGGTGCTTGCAAGCCTGTTTTGCATACTCCTGACAGTCATCTTCTTTATCACCGTCCCCCGGTTCTTTAAAACGAGTGATGATACGCTCACGGTCTCACTAAGTCTCACCCTGTGGGGCTCATTTCTTATCCTCACCAGCTACATCACGGGCACCCTCTTTGAACAGAAGGAAAAAAGTGTCCAAGATTTGAGAAATGCCTATCTGGGGGTTTTAGAAATCCTTTCCAAATATCTGGAATCCACTGATCGTTACACCCAAGGGCATTGCGTTAGAGTCGCAAATCTCGTTACTGAAATCGCCATTGCCATGGAGCTGCCTCGGGTGGAAATCGAAAACATAAAGGCTGCCGCCCTCTTGCATGACATTGGCAAAGTTGATGTAAGCATGGACATTCTTAAGAAAGCCTCCCGATTAAACGAGGAAGAGAAGAAGGAGATGGATGCCCATACAGAAAAAGGTGCAAAGATTTTAAAGAGCATGGGAAATGTACTCAAGGAAGCGGTACCAATGGTCCTTGCACATCATAAACAGTATAAGGATTTAGCGGGCGATTCTTCAATATCACATGATGCGAAAATCGGGTCATACATTATAGCGGTAGCTGATACCTATGATGCCATTATCACGGACAGACCTTACCGGGCGGGAAAATCACCCTCAAAAGCCTTAGAAGAAATCGAGAGGGAATCTGGAGGGCAATTTCATCCGGAAGTAGTAAAGGCATTCAAGAAGATATTTGGAACGAGGATCTCTGAAATCGAAAATAACATCATTCCCTTCAAAATCTGAAGAGGAACTTATGGGTACGGAACAAAATTCAATTCCTGAGGAACAATCAGGTATAGATAGAAGAAGGCAGACCCGTCACAGTATCCCCGCAGCAGTCACCTGCACATTTTTTAAAGGGGATCTCAAGGGTAAAAATAGCTTTCGAGGGTTTATTCAAAATATCTCGCTGGGTGGTGCATCACTAGAGATCAGAGATGACTCTTTCCTCATCAATGATTCATTTCTCCAGTTCACCAATATGGAGATGGTCTTTGAGTTGCCCATGCCCGAGGGAACTCATAGGATAACTATTTCTGGCATCATCAGGTGGTATCACAAAATTAAAAAGAAGGACGTTAATCTTCTCTGCCTGGGAGTTCAGTTCTATAATGTAGATGATCGGGCAAAGGATATTCTCAATCAATACCTGACGCAAGGCGCAGGAGATAAAAACCTCATCTGGAGTTTATGGGATACTCTTAACCCCCACACCTGATACAGGTACAACGCAATGTCTATCATCGCTGAAAGCAACACCGCTCCCACTACCTTTATTACCAGTGAAGAAGAGTTACCGCTGATTAAAACGATGTGGTCTATCGGTGGTGGAAAAGGGGGAACTGGAAAAAGCTTTGTCACCCTCAGCCTGGGTGTGAGGCTTGCGCTTCTGGGTAAACGGGTTGTGATCATTGATGCAGACCTCGGTGGAGCAAACCAGCACACCCTCTTGGGGATACGAAATCCCCAACGTTCGTTAAATGATTTCATTCAAAAACGTTTTGATACGCTCAATGAGGTCTGCGTAGAAACCTCGATTCCCAACCTTAAGCTCATCAGTGGGGGAGATGATATCCTCTACCTCTCCAATCCTAAATTTAGCCAAAAAACAAAAATGCTACGGCACCTCAACAAACTAGAGGCCGACTACATCCTTCTAGACTTGGGGGCAGGGTCTTCATTTAATGTCTTAGATTTTTTTCTCTATACTCAGGGAAAGGTAGTAATAGTATCTCCCTTCCCCACCTCGATGCAGAATTGCTATGGGTTTATAAAAAGTGCACTCTATCGCCGACTGAGCCAGCTCTTCTCAAAAAACGACGCAGTGCTCCACCTCATTAACCAGACAATTGACCCGGGGGATGAGAAGAGAATAAATGCGATGGCTGAGCTGATTGAGGTGGTTGATAAGATTGACCCGGCGAGCGCCCGCCTGATGAGTCAGACACTAGAAAACTTTAAAATAAAACTTATAGTAAATATGGTCAAAACCAAAGAAGATGTAAGGGTAGGAGAAATTATCAAAACGGTTGCAGATAAGTATCTCGGTATTACCGTGGATCTATTAAAACCCATTCCTTTTGATAGAAAAGTCGAAAAATCTATACTCTTTTGTAACCCCCTCATCCTCAACGAAACAGGAAGTAAAATCGCCATGTCAATTTATGAAGTCGCGATGGATATCCTAAAAGTATAAGGTAGCCTCCGAGAGTCACCCCTCCAGCTTGTAACCGCTCATGGTGCTCTCCCACCTCCTTACACTATTATCCTACTGCGCTTTCTCAAAATAATCGCTTCTATCAATTCCAGTAAATTCAAAAATAAGAGGGGTACAGGTTCCCCTGGTGATTACTTTCAGTACGCACCCATAGCTCTTTCCTGGCGTGATGCCATACTTCTCACTATAGCGAGGACCCGGATACCAGGAGTTGGCTAAAAGCAATAGGTGCTCTTTTTGCGAGTGACCACGGGCCCATTCTTCTTTTACCTCCTGGTCAGTTTTGTAGGTATACCAAACCTCATTCCCTCCATACCCTGGTCCCCCCATGGTGGAAGCCTGTGCGCGTGATGCGTCCGTTTTATCAACCCTGGTAATGGTTGCGGTTCCAGTATAACTCGTATACTCACACTGACCACCGACTTTCCTTTCAGCGGGGCGTACCTCAGAACTGATACCTGACTCTTTATCTGATTTCATAGTAGATTTCATCCCTTCACTTTTGCTACATCCAACTACTCCACATAGTATGATAAAAATAAGGGCTAGGCGCTTCATTATTCTACCTCCTTTTAAAAAAAGATTAAAGCATTTGATAAGCTGCTTCCAACGTCTTCGAACATGTATGGTGCAAGAAATTCAGACACATAGTATCTTTCCACCACACATCTATATATACTCCATGTTTTCAAGTAAAAAATAAGCCCCCTTCATTGCTTCAAGGGGGCCTGTATACTTATAGCAGCGGTATTTCCTTATTCAAATCAACCACGCAGATATGATATCCCTTTTTAACGGCACACAAACAGGGAAAGGATAAGCGCAAGGTCAGTAGTGATAAGGCTAAAAAGCCATAATATCCACACAACTTCACATCCGGAATATGAGATTACCGCCTGGGTGTCCCCATTCACTATTAAGACTGATTGATCATCATTGGATGGTATTAACAAGGTTGTACCATCCTCGTTAACAACACCTATACCCTTCTCCGCGTTAAATCCTTCCAGGTCTACATTACTCACCGCCCCAGCGTAGCTCGGATCAGCAGAGGTGATAACACCCTTGATATTGCCAATACCTTCAAAAGAATAACTTACCGTGGCACTTAAAAAAACAATTGCCACCACCATAGAAATGAGTTTTTTGAACCTTACTACTTTTTTCATAGAGCACCCCTTTTAAAAAAAGTTAAAATTTAAAAATTAGCATAACCTTCACAATTACTAAGAGCACTTAAGGCAAGCGTTCTAACCATAAGGACATATCTATATAACAGGTAAGATTAGTAAGTCAAACTTTTTTTAACCTAGGTAACTCATCTTGCCGAGGATACCACTCCTGTCCTATTAAATTAATAACGGTTGACGAAAAAGTTGCCATTCAAAGTTGACGGCGTCGTAAAAAGTCAAAAAACTGTCATTGCGAACGAAGTGAAGCAATCTCTGCCATTGTAAGTATTTGAAAAAACGAGATTGCCACGTCGCTCCGCTCCTCGCAATGACACACGCCGTGACTTTTTACGGGAGCATCAAAGTTGCACAGGTAAAGCAACTCTACCATGATAGTGATCAATTAGAGCCTGTTCAAAGTTATTTTCGCTTGTTAAATCAATATATTACAAAGTC